>DASTTC010000379.1:0-2853 GCA_035760345.1 Burkholderiales bacterium
CAGCGCCTGCGCGAGTTGCTGACGCGCTACCTCACCGAGCAGAAGTTCGAGGTGCGCGCGGTGCGCGACGCGCCGGAGATGGACAAGCATCTGTCGCGCGAGCGCTACGATCTCCTGGTGCTGGATCTCATGCTGCCCGGCGAGGACGGCCTCGCCATCTGCCGGCGCCTGCACGCCGCGGGCGGCGCCCCCGCCATCATCATGCTCACGGCGAAGGGCGACGAGGTGGACCGCATCGTGGGCCTGGAGATGGGTGCCGACGACTACCTGCCCAAGCCCTTCAACCCGAGGGAACTCGTGGCGCGCATCAACGCCGTGCTGCGCAGGAAGCCGCGCGGCGGCCTGCCGGGCGCCCCCGGCTCGGATGACGGCGTTTACCGCTTTGGCGCCTTCGAGTTCAATCCGGCCACGCGCGAGTTGAAGAAGGACGGCAAGCCGGTGGCGCTCACCACCGGCGAGTACTCGGTGCTCAAGGTGCTGGTGGAGCGTCCGCGCCAGCCGCTGTCGCGCGACCAGCTGATGGAGCTCGCGCGCGGGCGCGAGTACGAGGTGTTCGACCGCGCCATCGACGTGCAGATCTCGCGCCTGCGAAAGCTCGTCGAGCAAGACCCCGCGCACCCGCGTTACATCCAGACCGTGTGGGGCCACGGCTACGTCTTCGTGCCCGACGGCGCCAAGTCGGCATGACGCTTTTCTGGCGGTCGTTCCTGCTGATTGCCGCGCTCATCGTCGTTTCGGTCGCCGCCTCGTTCCAGATCCAGCGCATCGCCGAGCGCGAGCCGCGTGCGCGCGAGCTGGCGCAGCAGGCGGTGAGCGTGGTCAACTTGACGCGCGCCGCGCTGGTGAACGCCGACCCGGTGCTGCGCCGCGAGTTGCTGATCGAGCTGAACGAGCGCGAAGGCATCCGCCTGTATCCGGTGACCAACGAGGAGGAACTGCGGCCGCTGCGCCCGGACGGGCGGCTGCAGCGCGTCGCCGCGCGCGTGCGCGCGGAGCTCGGCGATGCGACGCGCTTCGCCGCCGCCCGCGACGGCATGCGCGGCTTCTGGGTCAGCTTCTTCATCGACGACGACGAGTTCTGGGTGATGCTGCCGCGCGAGCGCTTCGAGGCGGACCTGGGGCTGGGCTGGATCGGCTGGGGCGCGGGGCTGCTCGCGCTCGCGCTGCTCGGCGCCTGGCTGATCGCCGCCACGCTCAGCCGCCCGTTGCGCGCGCTCGCCGGCGCGGCGCGGCGCGTGGGACGCGGCGAAACGCCGGAGCCGATGGCCGAAGGCGGCCCGCGCGAGCTGGCCACGGTCACGGCGGCGTTCAATCGCATGGCGAGCGACCTCGAGGCGCTGGAGCGCGAGCGCGCGATGGTGCTCGCCGGCATCTCGCACGACGTGCGTACGCCGCTGTCGCGCCTGCGCCTGGCGCTGGAAATGAGCGGCGCGGACCCCACCGCCCTCCAGGGCATGAGCGCGGACATCGACGAGATGGACCAGGTGGTGGGCCAGTTCCTCGAGTTCGCGCGCGGCGATGACGAGCCGCGCGCAGCGCAGGACCCTGCGGCACTCCTGACGGACATCGGCGAGCACTATGCGCGTCTCGGCCGCAAGGTCGAAGTGCGCAATGCGGCGGTGCCGCCCTTCCCCTTGGCTCGCATGGCGCTGCGCCGCGCGATCTCCAACCTCGTCGAGAACGCCTTGCGCTATGCGGGCGAGCCGGTCGAAATCGACGCGCGCCGCGAGGGCGCGCAGGTGGTGATCGAGGTGCTGGACCGGGGTCCCGGGATTCCGGACGGCGAGACCGAACGGCTCAAGCGAGCCTTCACCCGGCTGGACGAGGCACGCAGCGACCGCGGCGGCGCCGGGCTCGGCCTGGCGATCGTGGAGCGCGTGGCGCGCGCGCACGGCGGGCGCCTGGAGCTGGCCGCACGTGCCGGCGGGGGCCTCGCCGCGCGGCTCATCCTGAGCGCGGCCGCGTAAATGCGCGGCAGTGATGCGGGAGTCTTGACCGAAGTCAATGCGCTCCGCAGCTGGGTATGTTGCAATGCAGCATCCCTAAGCTATTGGAGCAATTGATGATTACCGAACTGGAAGTTCTCTATAAGCGACTCGACGAGATGAGCATGACGCCCGCCGATCGCGAGCTGGCCAAGGCCCACCTCGCCCAGGCGGAAGCACTCGCCGCCACGTTCCAGCGTGCCTTCGCGGGCCTCGCGCGCTTCATTGGAGCGCATAGCGCCCGAGCACCTCGTACGTTGGGCCTTGCGGCCCGGGGACAGAACTCACAAGCGTAAATTCCCCGACCGGCCAGTCGAGGGCGGGCAACGCGGGCAGCGCTCGCGGCTTGCGCGCCTTGCGCAGCAACGTCACGTGCGCGGCGAAGCGTTCCCGCTCCCCCAGCGCCGCGGCGAGCGCCGCGAGCGCGGGCGGCGTCTCGGCGGGGCCGACCCACACGATGCGGTTGTGCGCCCAGTAGCGCGACTGCTCCAGCAAGAACCCGCAGCGCGGCAGGCGGATCGCCTGCGCCAGCCGCTTCGCGGCGTGCGCGTCCGCCTCGCCGAGGAATGCGAGCGTCAGGTGAATGCGTTCCCTGGGCGTTGCGCGGCCGCCGCATCCCTGTCGCGCGCCTTCCGCCCAGCGCGACAGCGCCTCCGCCGCCGCCGCGGGCGGCCAGGAGGCGAAAAACAGGCGCATCAGCTCTCCTCGAGGTGCTTGCGCGTGAGCGCGGCGAGCGCCTTGAGCATCGGGTCGCCGGCATTGTCGAGCTCAGCGGCGATCAATTCCTGCTCGCGCCGGCCGCGGTTCTGCGACAGCTTCCAGCGCGTTTCCAGCCGGGTCACCTCGACGTCGAAAGTGACGATGCCAT
>DASTTC010000380.1:0-2525 GCA_035760345.1 Burkholderiales bacterium
CTTCATCGTCACGCGGCCCACGCCCTCGTACTCGAACACCGCCGAGCCCTTCAACACGTAGACGAACTGCACGTCGGTGTCGTGGCGGTGCCACTGGCCGTGCGGCGCCTTGCCCGGGCGCGCGCGGATCACGTGCGCCACCACCTTGCCGCGTGTGGCGCGCGCAATGCCGAGGTCGCGGTACTCGAAGTAATTTCGCAGGCCGCGATGGACGAATTTCGATTTGGCACGATGGCTGACGGCGAATCGGCGTGTCATGACTCCCCCTGAGGCTGACAATTCGGTTTATCCTTGCTGCTTCCATGTTCGACCAATTCATCGGCGTCAAGCCGGTCGAGGAACGGCACCGCTTCGACGTCGGCAGGCTGGCGCAGTACCTGCGCGGAAAGATAGACGATTGGCGCGGCGAGCTCAAGGTCGAGCAGTTCAAGGGCGGGCAGTCCAACCCCACCTATCGCATCGGGGCCGGCGACCGGAACTACGCCCTGCGCAGGAAGCCCCCCGGCAAACTCCTGCCTTCGGCGCACGCGGTGGAGCGCGAGTACAAGGTGATCAAGGCGCTGCACGGCGTCGGCTTTCCGGTGGCCAGGCCCTACGTGCTGTGCGAGGACGCGTCGGTGATCGGCACCGCGTTCTACGTCATGGACTGCGTCGAGGGGCGCGTGCTCTGGGACCAGGCGCTGCCCGGCATGACGCGAGAGGAACGCGGGGCGATCTGGGACGAGTTGAACCGGGTCATCGCCCAGTTGCACGGCATCGACTACCAGGCCGTGGGCCTGGAGGATTTCGGCAAGCCGGGGGACTACGTCGCGCGCCAGGTGTCGCGCTGGTCCAGGCAATACCGCGCCTCGGAGCTCGAGCGCATCGAGGAAATGGACCGGCTGATCGAATGGCTGCCGCTCAACGTGCCCGCGGGGGATGAGACCTCGGTGGTGCACGGCGACTATCGCCTCGACAACGCCGTATTCCACCCCACGGCGCCGCGCATCCTGGCCGTGCTCGATTGGGAGCTCTCGACGCTCGGACACCCGCTCGCCGATTTTGCCTACCACTGCATGAGCTGGCACATCGCGCCGGGAAAGTTCCGCGGCATCGCGGGGCTCGACCATGCCGCGCTCGGCATTCCCGGCGAGCGCGAATACGTCGAGCGCTACTGCCGGCGCACCGGGCGCAAGGGCATCGACCCATCGACCTGGGACTACTACATGGCCTACAACCTGTTCCGCATCGCCGCCATCACGCAAGGCATCGCCAAGCGCGTGGTCGACGGCACCGCGGCGAGCGAGTACGCGCGCGAAGCGGGCTCGCGCACGCGTCCGCTGGCGGGGCTGGGCTGGGCGCAGGTGGAAAAGATACTCAAGAGAGCTGCCTAGGAGAACGACATGGATTTCGAATACTCGCCGCGTGTCCAGGAGTTGAGGGGGAAGCTCATCGCCTTCATGGACGCGCACATCTACCCGAACGAGTCCGCGTACTACGCGCATACGCGGAGCGACAAACGCTGGACGCCGGTGCCGGTGATCGAGGCGCTGAAGCCCAAGGCGCGCCAGGCCGGCCTGTGGAACCTGTTCCTGCCGCATTCCAAGCGCGCCCCCGAAGGGCTGTCGAACCTCGAATACGCGCCGCTGTGCGAGATCATGGGACGCACCAGCTGGTCGCCCGAAGTGTTCAACTGCTCGGCGCCCGACACGGGCAACATGGAGACCCTCGAGCGCTACGGCACCGAGGAGCAAAAGAAGCAGTGGCTCGAGCCGCTGCTGCGCGGCGAGATCCGCTCGGCGTTCCTGATGACGGAACCCGCGGTGGCTTCGTCGGACGCGACCAACATCCAGATGCAGATCAAGCGTGACGGCGACGCCTACGTCATCAACGGGCGCAAGTGGTGGTCGAGCGGTGCCGGCGACCCGCGCTGCAAGATCTACATCGTGATGGGCAAGACCAATCCCGACCACGCCTCGCGCCACAGCCAGCAGTCGATGATCCTGGTTCCGGCCGGCACCCAGGGCGTCACGATCCTGCACCACCTGAACGTCTTCGGTTACGACGACGCGCCGCACGGCCACATGGAGATCGAGTTCAAGGACGTGCGCGTGCCGGCCTCCAACATCCTGCTGGGAGAGGGGCGCGGCTTCGAGATCGCACAGGGCCGTCTCGGGCCCGGCCGCATCCACCACTGCATGCGACTCGTCGGCCAGGCCGAGCGGGCGCTGGAGAAGATGTGCAAGCGCGCGACCCAACGCGTCGCCTTCGGCCGCACGGTCGCCGAGCAGGGCGTGACGCGCGAGCGGATCGCGCAGGCGCGCATCATGATCGACTCGGCGCGCTTCATGGTGCTGCACGCAGCCTGGAAGATGGATACCGTGGGCAACAAGGTGGCGCAGAAAGAGATCGCCATGATCAAGGTGCTGGCGCCGAACATGGCCTGCCAGGTGATCGACTGGGCGATGCAGGTGCACGGCGGCGGCGGCGTCACCGACCAGTTCGGCCTCGCCAACATGTACGCGCACGCAAGGACGCTCCGCTTC
>DASTTC010000381.1:0-6844 GCA_035760345.1 Burkholderiales bacterium
GCGCTCGTCGCCGCGCTGCATGCGCACGGCATGGGCCTCATCCTCGACATCGTGCCCAACCACATGGGTGTCTTTGGCGACGACAACGCCTGGTGGCAGGATGTGCTGCAGAACGGCCCGCAATCGCGCTACGCGCGCTACTTCGACATCGAGTGGCACCCGGTGAACCGCGATCTCGAAGGCAAGGTACTCGCCCCGGTGCTGGGCGACCACTACGGCAGCGTGCTCGAGCGCGGCGAACTGGCGCTCGAGGACGGCGCGGTGCGCTACCACGGCCACCGCTTTCCGCTGCGCCCCGGGGACGCACTGCGACCCGGGGAAGGGCTGCACGCGCTGCTCGAGCGCCAGGCCTACCGCCTGGCGTACTGGCGCGTGGCCGCCGACGACATCAACTACCGGCGCTTTTTCGACGTCAACGACCTCGCCGCGCTGCGCCAGGAGGACGCCGAAGTGTTCGAGGCGACGCACGAGCTCGTGCTGCGCCTTGCGGCCGAGGGCAAGGTGGACGGCCTGCGCATCGACCATTCGGACGGCCTGTACGACCCGGCGCAGTACTTCGAGCGGCTGCAGCAGGGCTACGCGGCCCGCGGCGGACGCGGCCGGCTCTACGTCATCGCCGAGAAGATCGCCGCGCACCACGAACGCGTGCCGGAAGGCTGGGCGATCGCCGGCACCACCGGCTATCGCTTCGCCGCGGTGGCCAACGGCCTGTTCGTCGACCGCGCGGCGCGCGCGCGGCTGGAGCGCATCTGGCGGCGCTTCACCGGGGTGGAAGTCGATTTCGCGGAGGCCGCCTGGCGCGGGCGCCGCGCGGTGCTGGAGAGCGCGCTCGCCGCCGACCTCACCCTGCTCGCGACCGGGTTGTGGCGCATTGCGCGCGCCGAGCCGAAGACGCGCGACTACACGCTGCACGCCCTGCGCGACGCGCTGCGCGAAGTCGCCGCCTGCATGCCCGTGTACCGCACCTACCTCGCCGACACGCCCGGGTCCCAGGACCGGCGCTACGTGGACTGGGCGGTGGCGAGCGCCATGCGCCGCGGCCGCGCCGCCGACGTCTCGGTGTACGAGTTCGTGCGCGCGGCGCTCCTCGGCATGCAAGGGCGCTCGCTCGCGCTCGCCATGCGCTTCCAGCAGTTCAGCGCCGCGGTCGCCGCCAAGGGCGTCGAGGACACCGCGTTCTACAACTGGATGCCGCTCGCATCGCTCAACGAGGTCGGCGGCGAGCCCGACCAGTTCGGCATCACCGTGCGCGCGTTCCACGGCGCGAGCGCGGATCGCGCAGCGCGCTGGCCGCACACCATGCTCGCCACGTCGACGCACGACCACAAGCGATCGGAGGACGTGCGCAGCCGCATCGACGTGCTCTCCGAGATGCCGGCGGCGTGGCGCCTCGCGCTGCGCCGCTGGAGCACGATGAACCGCGCCCACCACACGAAGCTCGACAGCGGCCCCGCGCCCTCGCGTGCCGACGAGTACCTGCTATACCAGACGTTGATCGGCACGCTGCCCGAGGCTGCGCTCGACGAGGCTGCACTGGCGGCCTGGCGCGAGCGCGTCGAGGCCTACCTGCTCAAGGCGGCGCGCGAGGCGAAAGCGCACACCAGCTGGATCAGCCCGCACGAGGGCTACGAGAGCGCGCTCGCCGCCTTCGTGCGCGCGCTCCTCGCCCGCGTGCAGCCCAACCCGTTCCTCGAGGACCTGCGCGCCCAGGCCGAGCCGCTGGCGTGGTTCGGCGCTTTGAACGGCCTGTCGCTCGCGCTAGTGAAGTGCGCCTCGCCCGGCGTCCCGGACCTGTACCAGGGCAGCGAGCTCGCCGAGCTCACGCTGGTCGATCCCGACAACCGGCGACCGGTGGATTTCGCCCGGCGCGAGGGGCTGCTTGCGCAGTTCGAGGCGCTGGCCGATCCCGCGCCGCTCGCCGCCGCCGCGCGCGACGGGCGCGCCAAGTTCTGGGTGATCTGGCGCCTGCTGCAATTGCGCCAGCGCCTGCCGGCCCTGTTCGCCGACGGCGCCTACGTGCCGCTCGATGCGACCGGCAGGCACGCGGCGCACGTTGTCGCGTTCGCGCGCGCCCACGATTCGCAAAGGTTGATCGTCGTGGCCGGGCGGCTGTACCTGAAGATGCTCGGCGCCGCCGGCCGGCTGCCGCTCGGCGAGACGTGGGGCGACACGGCCCTCGCGCTGCCGCCGGGCGTCGCCGCGCTGGAGAACGTGCTGACCGGCGAGCGTCTCGAGGCGCGCAGTGGCCGGCTCGAGCTTGCGCGCGCCTGCGCACGCTTCCCGGTCGCCGCGCTGCTCTCGCCTCGACTAGACTCCTAGCATGTTTGCCCATGCCGCCGCGCTCTCGGCCGCACTGCTGGTGTGCGTCGCGCCGGCGGCGCACGCTGCCACCGTGCAGGTCACGGTCGAGGTGCCGCAGGGCAAGACCAAGACAGTGCGCCTGCGCAAGCTGCCCCAGGGCACGCGGGTGGCCGTCAGCATCCGCACCGACGGCGGTCTGCGTATCGCGCTGGTGAGCGCCGCCGCGCTGAAGAGTGCCCGGCCCGAGGCGCTGTTCCGCGCCGCGGTCGACCGCAGCCTGAGTTTCGCCGTGGTGATCCCCGTGTCGAGCGACTACTACCTGGTGCTCGACAACCGGCGCGGCACCGAGCCGGTCAAGGCGCGCGCCACCATCCAGGCGCGGCGCGGCCCGGGCGCGCCGGGCAAGCCGCCGCCGGCCGATGCCGGCGGCAAGCTCGAGGGGACCTAGGCGGGCTGCGACAGCGTCACAGCGCCAGCACGCGCGCCAGCTCGATCAGCCGGGTGTCCACGGGCCGGGTGCGCCCCGCCACTTCCGCCAGCGGCGCACGATGGATTTCGCCGCCCACGAGGCCCACCAGGTTGCCCATGGCGCCGTCGGCAAGGCAATCCACCGCCGCCGCGCCCAGCCGCGAGCCGAGCACGCGGTCAGCCGACGTCGGAACGCCGCCGCGCACCACGTGACCGAGGCGCGTGAGGCGCAGCCCGAAGCCCGTGATCTGCTGCTTGCCCTCGAAGTACGCGACTATCTCGTGCACGCCCTGCTTCGCGCCTTCCGCCACCACCACCATGGCGTGGGTCTTGCCGCGCTCGTAGGCCGCACGCAGGCGGTCCGCGACTTCGGCCGGCGGCACCTCGAGCTCGGGGATGGCGATCACCTCCGCACCGCCGGCGATGCCCGCCATCAGCGCGATGTAGCCGCAGGCGCGCCCCATGGTCTCGACGATGAACACGCGCCGGTGCGAGGAGGCCGTGGTGCGCAGCCGGTCGATGGATTCCAGCGTCACGTTGATCGCCGTGTCCGCGCCGATGGAGACATCGGTGCCATGCAGGTCGTTGTCGATGGTCGACGCGATGCCGACCACCGCGACGCCCTCGGCTGCGAGCACCGCGGAGCCCGTCTGCGAGCCGTTGCCGCCGATCACCACCAGCGCGTCGATGCCGCGCGCGGCGAACTGCGCGCGCACCTTGTCGCGCGCGGATTTCTCGCGGAATTCCGGCGAGCGCGCGCTGCCGAGCACCGTGCCGCCGCGCTGGATGATGCCGCCGACGTCGCGCGCCGCGAGCGGCTCGAGCGCATCCGCGACCAGGCCGGCAAAGCCGTTCCTCACGCCGAAGACTTCCCAGCCCCGCGCCAGCGCCGCGCGCGTGACGGCGCGGATGGCGGCGTTCATGCCGGGGGCGTCGCCGCCGCTGGTGAGGACCGCGATGCGCTTCAAGGCTTACGCCCCTCCTCCAGCCGCACCGCCTCGGCGGGCGCGTCCTCCACCTCCGCGGCCTCGATTCTCTGGAACTGCTGCGTGATCTTGCCGCCGGTGGTCTGGATCCGGTCCACGTCCTCGGCCGCCTGCCGGATATGGCGCGCGAGCTCCTTCATGCGCTCGTCGAAGCGGCCGAACTCGACCGCCAGGCGCGCCAGGGCTTCCTTGATAACGTGGATCTGCTTGCGCGTTTCCACGTCCTTCAGCACCGCGCGCGCGGTGTTCAGCACTGCCATGAGCGTCGTCGGCGATACGATCCACACCCGCTTGCCGATGGCGTAGTCGACCACCTCCGAGTGGTAGGCGTGAATCTCCGCGAACACGGCTTCCGCGGGCACGAACATCACCGCGCCGTCGGAGGTCTCGCCGTCGATGATGTACTTCGAGGCGATGGCGTCCACGTGCTTCTTCACGTCGGCGCGAAACGCCTTCTGCGCGGCAGCACGCTCGAGCTCGCTGGCGCTGGCATCGAGCATCAGCTTGTAGTTCTCGAGCGGGAACTTCGAATCCACGCACACCAGCCCGGTGGGCGCGGGCAGTCGCAGCACGCAATCGACGCGCATGCCGTTGCTGAGGGTGTACTGCATCTCGAACGCCTGCGTCGGCAGGACGTTGCGCACCAGGGCTTCGAGCTGCACTTCGCCGAACGCGCCGCGCGAGCGCTTATCGCCGAGCAGCTCCTGCAGACTGACGACACTGCCGGTCAGCGTCTCGATCTTCTTCTGCGCCTCGTCGATGGTGGCGAGCCGCTGCATGACATTGACGAAGGTCTCGTTGGTCTTCCTGAAGCCCTCGTCGAGGCGCTCGTTGACGCGCAGCGAGATCTGGTCGAGGCGCGTGTCGAGCTTGGCCGCCACCGCCTCGCGCAGCTCGCCCAGCTGCGCGCCGAGCCGGTCGCCTTGCTTGGTCAGCCCGTCGTGCAGATCGGTGAGCATCTCGCGGTGCTTGCGCTCCGCGCCGCCCTGAAGCCGGAGCGCGAGCCAGAGCCCCACGCCGAGCGTGCCCAGGACCGCGAGCAGCGCCAGCGCGAGCACGAATTCCGGCATGCGCGCATTCTAGCGCGTGGCTAGGCGCGAACGCGGATGCTCACCTGCGTGCCGCGGCCGGGCTGCGAAGCGACGCGCAGCCGGGCGCCGATCGCCGCCGCGCGCTCGCGCATGAGCACGATGCCCCAGGCGTTCGGCCGGCGCGCGGCCTGCAGGCCGAAGCCGCAGCCGTCGTCGCGAATCGACAGCGCCAGCGTGCCGCCGGCGACGTCCAGATTGATGACCGCGCTTTGCGTGCGCGCATGCCGGGCCACGTTGTCCAGGGCGTCGCGCGCGATCTGAAACAGCGCCGTCTCCACGCGCGCATCGATCTCCGCGGCGTCCTCGGCGCCGGTCACCGCGACACGGATGCCGGTACGGCGCTCGAAGCGCAGCGCGTAGGCGCGCAGCGCGGCGAGCAGTCCGTAGTCCTCGAGCGACGCCGGCCGCAATTGCGCGATCAGGTCGCGGGCCGCCGCCAGCGGCGCCTCGAGAAGCGCCGCCCCGAGATCCACGTGCGCGGCGGCGAGCGGCCGCGCCACCGCGTCGCGCAGCTCCGCTGCGACCTGGCGGCGCTCGGCGTCGTGCGCGTCGAGCAGGCGCCGCGTCAGCTCGCGCAGGCGCTCCTCCGACTCGCGCACGCGCTGCTGCGTGCGGCTGCGCATGATGAACTCGCCGAGCAGCGCGCCGACCGCGCTGGCCATTTCGAGCAGCTCGATTTCCGGCTCGACGCGCGGCCCCGCGTCGAGGTCGATCACCCCGAGCACCTCGCCGGCCGCGGTCACCGGAAATGCGAATGCGGCGCGCTGGGCCGCGTCCCGTCCCGCCAGCGCGCGCTGCTCCCGCCAGGCACGCTCGGCCAGCACGCTGGCGGCCGCGGGTTGCTGCGAAGCTTCGTTCGCGTGCACCGCGGCCACGCGCAGGCCGCCCGCCACCGCGTCAACGCGCCAGTACCTGGCCGATCGCCACTCCAGCTTCTCGCAGACGATGCGCAGCGTCGCGCGCACTGCGTCCTCGACCGACGGCGCACGTGCCAGCAGCAGTCCAATCTCGTGCTGCGCCGCCTGGATGTGCTCCAGGCGCACGCGCTCCGTGATGTCCACGCAGAAGCCGTGCAGCTGGGCCGGTGCGCCGTGCCGCCGCCGCGCCACACGGCAAAAGCTGTGCAGTACGCGCGGCGTGCCGTCGCGCCGCACGATGCGCTCGATCGCCTCCCAGTCCTTGCTCTCGAACATCGCGCCGTGCAGCAGCGTACGCATGCGCTCGCGGTCGCGAGCGTCGACGCGGGCGAGGTAGTCCGCGAAGCTGCCCGCGAAGGCGCCCGGCTCGAAGCCGTGGATGCGGCACAGTTCGTCCGACCATTCCATGCGGTCGGAGCGGACATCCCAGCTCCACAGGCCGACGTGTGCCAGCGCCTGCGCCTGGGCGAGTTCCTGCTCGCGCGCGCCCAGGGCAAAGCCTTGCGCACGCACGGCTTCATCCAGCGCATCGTGCGACGCACTGAGCCCGCGCATCGTGCGCTCGCGCTCGCGCGTGAAGGCACCCAGCGCCAGCGCGATCAGGGCGGCGGTGCTCGTGAATGCCTGCAGGGTCAGCAGCGATTCGTTCAACGACGCCCCCGCGAACGGGCCACGGCCGTTCACCGTGCACCACACGGCAAGCGCCGTTGCGGCCAGCAGGCTCATCGTCACGGCCTGCTCGCTGAACCGGCACGCCGCCCAGGCAAGGAACGGAAATGCCAGGAAGACGATGGCGCGCGTCGCGTCGTCCACCGGAACGCGCGCGAAGATGGCGGCCAGCACGCCTGCGAACAACAGCACGAACGCCCACATCTCGTAGCGCTGCATCGTCCGGGCCGGCAGCCTTGCGGGTTGCGCCCATGCCAGCACGCACGGCGTGAGCACCAGTATTCCGGTGGCATCGCCCTGCCACCAGGTATACCAATTGGCGACGAGCGATCCGGGGGCGATTTCGCCAGTGAGCCAGAGCGCGCCGGTGCCCACGGTGGCGGCGATGGCGCTGGCCACTGCCGCGAGCATG
>DASTTC010000382.1:0-11135 GCA_035760345.1 Burkholderiales bacterium
TCATATCGATAGCTCTGAGCATTCCTGCAAGGGAATACCTCCCTGACAAATGCGCCGTGAGATACGACCGGGATTCTTCAAATCGGATGTCTAAAGACGGCTGTTCCGTCATGTCAGCAACCTCCAGAGACTCCATTGCAAGGTCCTGCGGCAATCCCCAACTATCCGCGCCGCGATGTACCCGGTCAATGCTGCTTCGGGTCGGGAGCAGACATTCGGTCGGCGCAGTGGTGCAAGCGCTGGCAAACGCCAAGCCGGAAGCGATCTTCAGAGCGCTCTTCGCCGCCGATCTGCAGAAGTTCGTGGCAGCATAGAGGCCATGTCCGGCTACGCCAGGCCATCCCGACTCAGTGAAGCGCTACGCATCCTCGCGCGCGCACCGCGGGCCGTGCTGGCGGGCGGCACGGACTTCTACCCCTCCCGCGTGGTGCGGGCCCTGCCCGCCGAAGTGCTCGACATCACCGCGCTGCGCGAGCTGCGTGGCATCTCAGCCAAGCGCGGCCATTGGCGCATCGGCGCCGCCACGACCTGGTCCGAAATCATCGAAGCAAAGCTGCCTCCGCTGTTCGACGGCTTGAAGCTCGCTGCGCGCGAAGTCGGCGGCGAGCAAATCCAGAACACGGGGTCCGTCGCCGGCAATCTGTGCAACGCCTCGCCCGCCGCGGACGGCGTCCCGGCGCTCCTCGCGCTGGACGCCACAATGGAGCTGGGCAGCACCAAGGGCGTGCGCCAGCTTCCGCTGCACGAGTTCATCCTCGGTCCGCGCAGGACTGCGCTGCGCCCGGGAGAGCTGGTGACCGCGGTGCTGGTGCCGAAGCCCAAAGCGGCGGCGGCGAGCCACTTCTTCAAGCTCGGCGCGCGCAAGTATCTGGTGATCTCGATCGCCATGGCCAGCGCCGTGATCGAGCACAAATCCGGCAAAGTCGTGAACGCGCGCGTCGCCATCGGTTCCTGCTCTCCGGTGGCGCTGCGGCTTCCCGCGCTCGAAGCCGAGCTGAAGGGCAAGCGCTTCGACGCATCGCTCTCCGACTGGGTCAATCCCGCGCAATTGGCCGTGCTGGAACCGATCGCCGATGTCCGGGCGAGCGCCGACTATCGCAGGCAGGCCGCGCTGGAACTGGTGCGGCGCCTGCTGCGGGAGATGGCATGAATCGCCCGCGCGCCGAGTTCCTCGCCGGCACCGAGACCACGCAGTTCACGGTCAACGGGCGCAAGGTGGCGAGCCGCGCGCCGCGCGTCGCACGCCTCGCCGACGTGCTGCGCGACGAACTGGGCCTGACCGGCACCAAGATCGGCTGCAATGCGGGCGATTGCGGCGCCTGCACCGTGCTCCTCGATGGGCGCCAGGTCTGCGCCTGCCTCACCGCCCTCGGGCAAGTGGAGGACCGAAGCGTCCTCACGGTCGAGGGCCTGGCGAAGAACGGCAAGCTCGCGCCGCTTCAGGTGGCGTTCCAGAACCATGGCGCCGCGCAATGCGGCATCTGCACGCCGGGCATGCTGATGGCGGCAGCCGACCTGCTGTCACGCAATCGCAAGCCGAAGGCGGACGAGGTCAAGGATGCGCTCGCCGGCGTGCTGTGCCGCTGCACCGGATACCAGAAGATCCTCGAAGCGGTGCTCGACGCCGCCAACCATCCGGCGCTCGCCCCCTCGCCCGCCGCCGGAAAAGCCGTCGGTGCGCGGGCCGGCAAGGTCGACGGCATCGCCAAGCTCACCGGCGCGGAAAAATACGGAGCCGACGCCATTCCCGCCGACGCGCTGTACCTGCGCGTCATCCGCTCGCCGCACCACCGGGCAAGATTCGCCTTCGGCGATCTCGCCGCCTACGCGCAGCAGGCCAGCCTGATTCGCGTGCTCACCGCGAAAGACGTGCCCGCCAATGGCTTCGGCATCTACCCGGACATCAAGGACCAGCCGGTGCTGGCCGACGGCGAAGCGCGCTTTCGCGGCGAAGCCGTCGCTGCCGTGATCGGCACCCGCGCCGCGATCGAAGGCCTGGACGACGCACGTTTCCCGGTGACCTGGGAACCGCTGCAGCCGGTATTGGGACTGGACGGGGCAATTCCGGAAGGCGCCCCGCTGGTGCAATCCGACAGGATCGGCAACCTGCTGCTCGACGGGGGCGTCAAGCGCGGCAACCTTACAGCGACCTTTCCCGCATGCGCCGCGGTCGCCGAAGCGACCTTCGAGACCACCTTTGTAGAGCACGCCTACATCGAACCGGAAGCCGGCTGGGCGCGCATGGTGAACGGCAGGCTCGAAGTCCACGTCTCGACGCAGACTCCCTACATGGACCGCGATGAAGTCGCGCTAGTGATGAAGCTCGACCCGCAGACGGTGCGCATCGTGCCGAGCGCCTGCGGCGGCGGCTTCGGTGGCAAGCTCGACATGTCGGTGCAACCGTTGATCGCCCTTGGCGCCTCGCTTACCGGGCGCGCAGTGGCTTGCGTGTACCACCGGCCGGAGAGCATGGCCTCGACCACCAAGCGCCATCCGGCCCGCATCCGGGCGCGCTTCGGCTGCGATGCCGAAGGCAAGCTGCAAGCCGTCGAGGTGGACGCGGTATTCGATACCGGCGCCTACGCGAGCTGGGGCCCGACCGTGGCGACGCGCGTGCCGATCCACGCCACCGGTCCCTACTCGGTACGCCATGTGCGCACCCGGGGGCGCGCTTACTTCACCCACTGCCATCCTTCGGGCGCATTCCGCGGCTTCGGCGTGCCGCAAGGCGCGATCGCGCACGAGGCGATGATGGACGAGCTCGCGGACAAACTGGCCATCGACCGGCTCGAGTTCCGCCGCCTGAATGCGCTCAAGGCCGGCGATGCGACCGCCACCGGCCAGGTGCTGGAGCATTCGGCCGGCCTGGGCCAGTGCCTCGACCAGCTCAAACCGCATTGGCGGCGCCTGCGCGCGGATGCCGCGGCGTTCAATGCCAAGGCGAAGAAGGCAGGCAACCCCCTGCGCCGCGGTGTCGGCGTGGGCTGCATGTGGTACGGCATCGGCAACACCGCGCTGGCGAATCCTTCTACGCTGCGCATCGTGCTCTCTGCGCAAGGCCAGCTCGTTTTCTACAACGGTGCCGTCGATATAGGCCAGGGCTCCAACACCACGCTGACGCAGGTCGCCGCCGACGCGCTCGGACTGCCGATGGCGCAGTTCGAAGTGGTCATGGGCGACACCGATCGCACCGCCGACGCGGGCAAGACCTCCGCCTCGCGCCAGGCCTTCATTTCCGGCAAGGCGGCCGAACTGGCGGGGTTCGACCTGCGACGCAGGATTTTCGCCGCCGCCGGCGCGCCCTCAGGCGAATATCTGGATCGCGGCTACCGCCTGTCGCTGCAAAACGGCAGCGTCGCGTTCCGCAAAGGCGGCGTCACGCACCACTGGCGCATCGATCGTGAATTGGTGGGCGAAGGCCGCTTCGATCCGCCGACCCAGGCTCTCGACGCCAATGGCCAGGGCAAGCCCTACGCAACCTATGCCTTTGCCGCGCAGGTCGCGCAGGTGGAAGTGGACGAGGCATTCGGCACGGTGAAGGTGCTGCGCCTCGTCGCCGCGCATGACGTGGGCAAGGCCCTCAACCCCACGCAGGTCGAAGGCCAGATCCAGGGCGGCGCGGTGCAGGGCCTCGGTCTTGCCTTGATGGAGGAGTACGTTCCCGGCAAGACCGAGAACCTGCACGACTACCTCATCCCCACCATCGGCGACATGCCGCAGATGGAGTGCATCCTGGTCGAGGATGCGGAGCCGCTCGGGCCCTCCGGCGCCAAGGGCGTCGGCGAGCCCGGCCTGATCCCCACGGCGCCCGCCATCCTGGGCGCCATCGACCATGCCAGCGGCGTTCGCGTGCGCCTGGTGCCCGTGCTTCCCCACCGCCTGAAAGCGCTGCTCGATGCGAGACCCGGAAGACGCGCCTGAAAGCACCGCCCCGCTGACCGGCGACGTCATTCGCTGCGACGCCTGCCCGGTGTTGTGCCGCATCCGCATAGGGCAAACGGGGGCCTGCGACCGCTATGCCAATCAGGAGGGCAAGCTGGTGCGCCTCGATCCGCTGCTGGTGCTGGAACGCGGCTGCGGCGGCAAGGCAGTGCCGTTCCTCGAGCCCGGCAAGCCCTGGGACGGAAAGCTCGTGGCGCCCTTCGTCACGGGAATCGGCGCGACCACCACCTACCCCGACTACAAGCCCGCGCCCTTCATCGTATCGTCGAAAGTCGAAGGCGTGGACATGGTCACGGTGGTCACCGAGGGAATCTTCAGCTATTGCGGCTTGAAAGTGAAAATCGACACGGACCGCTTCCTCGGGCCTGAGCAAGCGGCCGTGCGCCTCGCGGGCGAGCAGATCGGCCACGTGACCACTGCGGAATACGGCTCGCAGATGCTGTCCCTGGGCGGCGTGCGCCACCTCACCGGTGGCTCGAAGAAGGAAGGCAACGTCACCTGCGACGCGCTGCTCAAGCTCGCCAACAAGGAGACCGTCGAAGTGCAGATCGACGGCGGCTCGAGCGTCCGGCTGCAGGCGGGCGCCGCGCCGGTGGTGAACGGCGAGCAGGAGGAGCGCATGCGGGTCGGCTGCGGCTCCGCGACCATCGGCATCTTCGCGCAGCAATGGCACGGACATTGCGACGAGGTGATCGTGGTGGACGACCACATCACCGGCGTGCTGACCGAGCACCAGGCCGGGCGCTTCCTCGACATGCGCCCCGCCGGAATCCGCGTGCGCGGGCGCAAGTCCACGCCGGGCCGCTACTTCAAGGTGGCGGAGCCGGGCATGGGTTGGGGCGGCACGGACATCACTGAACCGCTCTCCATCATCGAGAAGATCGATCCGAAGACGGCCTGGCCGGGCATGCGCCTGCTGATGGTCTCCACCACCGGCGAGGACGCGGAATGGTTCGTGCTGGACAAGGACCTCAAGCCGCAGAAGGCCGAGATGCCGGCGCCGGTGCGCAACGTTGTCGAGCGCATCGCGGAGAACTGCGAACCGGCGCTGTGCACGGTGCTGTTCATGGGGGGCGCGGGAGGCAGCCTGCGCGCCGGCGTTACCGAGAATCCGGTGCGCCTCACGCGCTCGGTCAGGGATTCGATCACACGCGTCACCTGCGGCGGCGCGCCGGTGTACGTCTGGCCGGGCGGCGGCATCACGGTGATGGTGGACGTGCTCGCCATGCCGGACAAGTCTTTCGGCTACGTGCCCACGCCCGCGCTGGTACTGCCGATCGAATTCACCCTGCCGCTCGAGCAGTACGCTGCGATCGGCGGACACATGGGCCACGTCGTAAGCCTGCAGCAGGTTCTGGAGACCACCTCGTGGCGCAGCGCCTGAGCGACGGCCGGCTGCACCTGCAGCACGGGCCGATCGACCTCGTGATCCTCGGGTCGGAGGCGCAGTACGAGCGCGCGTCGCTGCGCTTCGGCACGGTGCTCGAGGAGCTGGTGGCCGAGTTGCCGCTGCTGCGCACGCCGGTGGGTGCCGCCTATCCCCTCGCCCGCGGCAAGGTGGCGCGCCGCATGATCGCCGCCGTGTGGCCGCATCGCGCGGTATTCGTCACGCCGATGGCGGCTGTCGCCGGCGCGGTGGCCGACGAAATCCTCGAGGCGATGCAACCCAAGGGCAAAGCGTACGTCAACAACGGCGGCGACATCGCCGTGCACCTGCCTGCGGGCGAAAGCTTCGACGCCGGTATCGTCAACGACCTACTGCGGCCGAGGGTGGATGCGACGATCCGGCTGCAGGAATCCTGCGGCGTCGCGACCTCGGGCTGGCGCGGCCGCTCGCATTCCCTCGGCGTGGCCGATGCGGTCACTGTGGTGGCGCAGGACGCCGCGGCGGCCGATGCGGCCGCCACGCTCGTCGCCAACGCAGTGACGGCGGAGCATCCCGCGATCCGACGGCTGCCGGCGCGGGCCCTGAAGGAGGACAGCGACCTGGGCGATCTTCCGGTCACGGTGGAGGTCGGCCCCCTGCCCCCGCACATCGTGCGCGCGGCGCTCGATGCAGGGGTCAAAGTCGCTGATGCGATGCGCGCACGCGGCCTGATCCGCGCCGCCTACCTCGCGTTGCAGAATCGGACTACTGCAGTCATCCCTGAAGTACACTTTCCGGCACTAGGGAGGTCAACATGAAAATGAAAGCACTCTTCATCGCCGCTGCGCTGGCGGCAACCGCCGCCCAGGCGCAGACCATCAGGATCGGCGAGCTGAACAGCTACAAGGTGTTCCCCGCCTTCCTCGAGCCCTACAAGAAGGGCTGGGAGCTGGCCCTCGAGGAGATCAACAAGGCAGGCGGCGTCAACGGCCGCAAGCTGGAAGTAATCTCGCGCGACGACAACGGCAACCCGGGCGATGCGGTGCGCGTCGCCGAAGAGCTGCTGTCGCGCGAGAACGCATCCGTGCTGATGGGCACCTTCGCCTCGCACATTGGTCTCGCAGTGGCCAACCTCGCCAACCAGAGGAAAGTGGTGTTCATCGCCGCCGAGCCGCTGACCGACAAGATCGTGTGGGAGAACGGCAACCGCTACACCTTCCGCCTGCGCCCCTCCACCTACATGCAGGTGGCGATGCTGGTGCCGGAAGCCGCCAAGCTGAAGAAAGTTCGCTGGGCAATCGTCTACCCGAACTACGAGTACGGCCAGTCTGCCACCGCCTCGTTCAAGAAATTGCTGTCCAAGGCGCAGCCCGGCGCACAGTTCGTCGCCGAGCAGGCGCCGGCGCTCGGCAAGATCGAGGCCGGCTCGGTGGTGCAGGCGCTGATGGACGCCAAGCCCGACGCGATCTTCTCGTCGCTATTCGGCGCCGACCTGCAGAAGTTCGTTCGGGAGGGCACTACGCGCGGACTGTTCAAGAACATGACCGTATTCAACCTGCTTGCCGGCGAGCCCGAGTACCTCGATCCCCTCAAGGACGAGACGCCGGAGGGCTGGTGGGTGACGGGCTACCCGTGGAGCGAGATCAAGACGCCGGCGCACCGCAAGTTTCTCGCCGCCTACCGCGCGAAGTGGAATGACTATCCGCGCCTGGGCTCGGTGGTGGGCTACTCGACGATGTACACGGTGGCCAACGGCATCCGCAAGGCGGGCAGCGCCGAACCCGAAAAGCTGATCGCGGCGCTGAAGGGCCTCGAGATGGACACGCCGATCGGTCCGATCGTCTATCGCGCGGTGGACCACCAGTCCACCATGGGCGCCTACGTCGGCCAGCTGGCGAAGAAAAAGGGCGTCGGCACCATGGTCAACTGGCGCTTCGCCGACGGCGCGCATTTCCTGCCGCCGGACGAGGAAGTGCGGGCGATGCGCAAGGACTGACGGGCAAGGCAAAGCAGAAAAAAGGGGGTCTGACCCCCTTTTTTTGTTTGGCATGACCGCCTCCTCGATCCTGATCCAGTTCCTGAACGGCCTGGCGAGCGCGTCGTCGCTGTTCCTCGTCGCCGCCGGGCTGTCGCTGATTTTCGGCGTCACGCGCATCATCAATTTCGCGCACGGGTCGCTGTTCATGCTGGGGATGTACCTCGCGGTGGCGCTCGCGCCGCACACCGGATTCTGGCTCGCCGTGCCGGTCGCCGCGCTGGCGGTGGCCGCCTTCGGCGCGCTGGTGGAGTCGCTCCTGCTGCGCCGGCTCTATGCCGCGCCGGAATTGCTGCAGCTGCTCGCCACCTTTGCGCTGGTGCTGATGATCAAGGATTTCACCCTGTGGGCCTGGGGGCCGGAGGACATCCTGGGTCCGCGCGCGCCGGGGCTGGCAGGTGCCGTGAGCATCGCGGGCCAGCGGTACCCCGAATACGACCTGTTCCTGATCTTTTTCGGCCCGGCGGTGCTGGGCGTGCTCTGGTTCCTGCTCACGCGCACGCGCTGGGGGACCCTCGTGCGCGCGGCCACGCAGGACCGCGAGATGGCCGGCGCATTGGGCGTCAACCAGCGCTGGCTCTTCACCAGCGTGTTCGCGCTGGGTGCGCTGCTGGCGGGGCTCGGCGGCGCGGTGCAGACGCCGCGCGAGCCCGCCACGCTGTTCATCGACCTGCAGATCATCTCGGACGCCTTCGTGGTGGTGGTGGTCGGCGGGCTGGGTTCCATCCCCGGCGCCTTCCTCGCCGCGCTGCTGATCGCGGAAATCAAGTCGTTTTGCATCGGCTTCGGCTACTCGAAGATCACCCTGGTGGTCGAGTTCATCGTCATGGCGGTGGTGCTCGTGCTGCGGCCCTGGGGACTGCTCGGGCGCGTACCGGCCCAGGCGCGGGGCGCCGGCGCGCTCGAACCGCCGCTCCTGCTCCCCTCGCGCGGGCTGCTCGCTGCGCTGGCCGCCGTCGCCTTCGGCCTCGCCCTGGTGCCCGCCGTGCATACCGGCTATACGCTGGTGCTGCTCACGGACATCCTGCTGTTCGCGCTGTTCGCGGTCAGCCTGCACTTCATCATGGGCCCCGGCGGACTGCACTCCTTCGGCCACGCCGCCTACTTCGGCCTTGGCGCCTATGGCGCGGGCCTGCTGGTGCAAAAAGGCGGCCTGCCGATGGAAGCCGCGCTCCTTGCCGCGCCGTGGCTTGCCGCCGCCGGCGCCCTGGTCTTCGGATGGTTCTGCGTGCGTCTCGCGGGCGTCTACCTCGCCATGCTGACGCTCGCCTTCGCGCAGATCGCCTGGTCGGTGATCTTCCAGTGGGATGCCTTCACCGGCGGCTCCAACGGGATCGTCGGGGTCTGGCCCGCCGCCTGGCTCTCCAGCAAGGCTGCCTACTACTACCTGACGCTGGCCACCTGCCTGGGCGGCATCGCGCTGCTGTGGCGGGTGCTCTACTCGCCCTTCGGCTACGCGGTGCGCGCCGGGCGCGACTCCCCGTTGCGCGCCGACGCGATCGGCATCGACGTGCGCGCCCGGCAATGGGCGGCGTTCACCCTTGCGGGGTTATTCGCGGGTCTCGCCGGGGCCCTGTTCGCCTTCTCCAAAGGCTCCATCTCGCCCGAAGCGCTGTCGGTGACGCGCTCGGTGGATGGACTGGTGATGGTGCTGCTCGGGGGCATCCAGACGCTGACCGGCCCGGTGTGGGGCGCGGTGCTGTTCACCTGGCTGCAGGACGCGGTCGCCCGCGGCATCGACTACTGGCGGGCGGTGATCGGCGGCGTGATCCTGGTGCTGGTCCTCGTGTTTCCGCAGGGCGTGACGGGTTTCCTGCGCGAAAGGTTCTCGCGATGACCGTGCTCGCCGTGCGCGGACTGTCGAAGGCCTACGGCGGCGTGCAGGCCGTGCGCGACGTGAGCTTCTCGGTCGCCGCGGGAGAGCTGCTGGCCATGATCGGGCCCAATGGCGCTGGCAAGACCACCTGCTTCGACATGCTGAACGGCCAGGTGGCGCCGGACGCCGGCAGCATCGAGCTCGAAGGCCGCCTGCTCACGGGCCTCGCGCCGCGCGACATCTGGCGCCTCGGCGTCGGGCGAACCTTCCAGATCACCGCCACTTTCGGCTCGATGTCGGTGCGCGAGAACGTGCAGGTGGCCCTGCTCTCGCATCAGCGTCGCCTGTGGTCCCTGGCGAGCCTCGCGACGCGCTGCCTCGTGGACGAGGCGAATGCGCTGCTAGCGCGGGTCGGCATGCTGGAGCAGGCCGAGCGGCCTTGCGCGGTGCTGGCGTACGGCGACCTGAAGCGCGTCGAGCTGGCGGTCGCGCTCGCCAACCAGCCCCGGCTGCTGCTGATGGACGAGCCCACCGCGGGCATGGCGCCGCTGGAACGCACGGAACTGATGCGGCTCGCCGCGGAGCTGGCGAAAAGCAGCGGCATCGCCGTGTTGTTCACCGAGCACGACATGGACGTGGTGTTCACGCATGCCCACCGCGTGATCGTGCTGTCCGGCGGCGAGCTGATCGCCGAGGGCGCTCCCGAGCAAGTGCGCGCCGACGCACGCGTGCGCGAGGTCTACCTGGGGAGCGGCCATGCTTGAAGTCACCGGCCTCGATGCGGCCTACGGCCGCGCCAGGATCCTGTTCGGCCTGCAGCTCGAGGCACGCCCGGGCGAAGTATCCGTGCTCCTCGGCCGCAACGGCGCCGGCAAGTCCACCACGCTCAAGGCGATCATGGGCCTGCTGCGGCCGCAGTCAGGCGAGATCCGCTTCGACGGGCGTCGCATCGAACGCTTGCCGCCCTTCCAGATCGCGCGCCTCGGCCTGGGCTACGTGCCGGAAGACCGGCGCATCTTCACCGACCTCACGGTGATGGAGAACCTGGAAGTCGGCCGCCAGCCGCCGCGTGGCGGGGCGCCGCGCTGGACGCCGGCGCGGTTGTTCGAGTTGTTTCCCAACCTGGGCCGCATGCAGGAGCGCCTCGGCGCGCGCATGTCGGGCGGAGAACAACAGATGCTGACCATTGCGCGCACGCTGATGGGCAATCCGCGCGCGATCCTGCTCGACGAACCTTCCGAGGGCCTCGCGCCGGTGATCGTGGAGCAGATGGCGCGCACCATCCGCGAGCTCAAACGCGAGGGGCTCACGGTGCTGCTGTGCGAGCAGAACCTGCATTTCGCGCGGCAGGTGGCGGACCGCGCCTACGTCATCGAAAAAGGCCAGGTGCGCCGCTCGGGCACCCTGGACGAAATCCGCGAGGAGTACCAACAGGTATGAACTGGATCGCCGGCATCGACGTGGGCGGCACCTTCACCGACCTGATCGCGCTCGATGCGGCCAGCGGCGCGGTGCGCCTTGCCAAGGTGCCGACCACGCCGCACAACCAGGCCGACGGGGTCCTTGCCGCGCTCGACGAAGCCAAGCTCGCGCTCGGCGAGCTGGCGCTCATCGTGCACGGCACCACCACCACCACCAATGCCCTGCTGGAGCGCAAGTTGGCGAAAACCGGCCTGGTCACCACGCGGGGCTTTCGCGACGTCCTCGAGCTGGGCCGCCGCACCCGGCCACGGCCCTATGGCCTCACCGGCAGCTTCGAGCCCCTGATTCCGCGCGAGCTGCGCCTGGAAGTGCCCGAACGCATGGACGCCGAGGGCCAGCCGGTGGTGCCGCTGGACGAGGCGGCGACGCGCGACGCGGTGCGCCGCCTGCTGGCGGAGGGCTGCGAGTCGCTGGTGATCCACTTCCTGCACAGCTACATCAACCCGGCACACGAGCGCCGCGCGGAGGAGATCGCGCGCGAAGCCTGGCCCAAC
>DASTTC010000383.1:0-3330 GCA_035760345.1 Burkholderiales bacterium
AACGCAAAGCACCTGGCGCCGACGCAATTCACCGCCATGATGCGCCTCGACCACAACCGCGCCACTTCGCAGATCGCGCAGAAAATCGGCAAGCCGATCGCGTCGGTGAAGAAGGTGACGGTGTGGGGCAACCACTCGGCCACCCAGTACCCCGACCTGTTCCAGGCCGAATGCGAGGGCAATCGCGTCTGGCCGATGATCAACGACCAACCCTGGCTCGAAGGCACGTTCATCCCCACGGTGCAGAAACGCGGCGCCGCCATCATCGAGGCGCGCGGCCTGTCTTCCGCCGCGAGCGCCGCCAATGCAGCGATCGACCACGTGCGCAACTGGGTGCTCGGCACGCCAGCCGGGGACTGGGTCAGCATGGGGGTTCCCGCCGACGGCAGCTACGATATCGCCGAAGGCGTGCTCTACGGGTACCCCGTCACCTGCAAAGACGGCAAGTACCAGATCGTGAAGGGCATCGAGGTATCGGAGTTCAGCCGCAAGCGCATGGACGCCACGCTCAAGGAGTTGCACGAGGAGCGCGACGGGGTGAAGCACCTGCTCGGCGCATGACTCCGGGCGCGAAGTTCCGGCAGGCACTGAAGGAGGAGCGGCCGCTCCAGGTCATCGGCGCAATCTGCGCCTATCACGCGCGCCTCGCGCAACGCAGCGGCTACCAGGCGCTGTACCTCTCGGGCGGCGGCGTCGCCGCCGGCTCGCTCGGCATGCCCGATCTGGGCATCTCCAACCTCGACGACGTGCTGATCGACGTGCGTCGCATCACGGACGTGTGCGATCTGCCGCTGCTCGTCGACTGCGACACGGGATTTGGCGCGAGCGCCTTCAACGTCGGTCGCACCGTGCGCTCGCTGATCAAGGCGGGCGCCGCCGCCACGCATATCGAGGACCAGGTGGGCGCCAAGCGCTGCGGCCATCGCCCCGGCAAGGAGCTGGTGTCGGCCGACGAAATGTGCGACCGGCTCAAGGCCGCCGTCGACGCGCGCACCGATCCGCAATTCGTCATCATGGCGCGCACCGACGCCGTCGCGGGCGAAGGCCTCGACGCAGCGCTCGAGCGCGCCGTGCAGTACGCGCAGGCCGGCGCCGACATGATCTTCGCCGAGGCGGTCACCGAGCTCGCCCAGTACCGCAAGTTCGTCGAGACGCTCAAGGTGCCGGTGCTTGCCAACATCACCGAGTTCGGCAAGACGCCGCTGTTCACGCTCGAGGAGCTGCGCTCGGCGGGCGTGGCCATCGCGCTGTATCCGCTCTCGGCGTTCCGCGCCATGAACCAGGCCGCCCTCGCCGTGTACCAGGCGGTGCGCCGCGACGGCACCCAGAAGGACGTCCTCGCCACCATGCAGACCCGGGACGAGCTGTACGACTACCTCGACTACCACGCCTACGAGAAGAAACTCGATGAGCTCTTCGCCCAACGCCCCTAAGCCCAAGAAATCGGTCGCGCTGTCGGGCGTGACCGCCGGCAACACCGCGCTGTGCACCGTCGGCCGCACCGGCAACGACCTGCACTACCGCGGCTATGACATCCTCGATTTCGCCGACGAGGCCGAATTCGAGGAAGTGGCGCACCTGCTGGTGCACGAAAAACTGCCGAACGCCGCCGAGCTCGCCGCCTACAAGGCGAAACTGAAGCAGCTGCGCGGCCTGCCTGCGCCGCTGCGCACGGCGCTGGAGCAGCTGCCGAAGAGCGCGCATCCGATGGACGTGCTGCGCACCGGCTGCTCGGTGCTCGGCACGCTCGAGCCGGAGGCCGAGTCGCACCCGGTCGAGGGCGCGCGCGCCATCGCCGACCGGCTGATGGCGAGCTTCGGCTCGATGCTGCTGTACTGGCACCACTACGCGCACCACGGCAAGCGCATCCAGACGCAGACCGACGACGACTCGATCGGCGGCCATTACCTGCACCTGCTGCACGGCAAGCCGCCCTCCCCGGTGCAGGTGCGCGCCATGCACACTTCGCTCGTGCTCTACGCCGAGCACGAGTTCAACGCCAGCACTTTCGCCTGCCGCGTGATCACCGGCACCGGCTCCGACATCTACTCCGCCATCACCGGCGGCATCGGCGCGCTGCGCGGCCCCAAGCACGGCGGCGCGAACGAGGTCTCCGACGAGATCCAGAAGCGCTACCAATCTGCGGATGAGGCAGAGGCCGACATCCGCCGGCGCCTCGCCGCCAAGGAAGTGGTGATCGGCTTCGGCCACCCGGTCTACACGGTGGCCGACCCGCGCAACAAGGTGATCAAGGCGGTCGCCGAGCGCCTGTCGCGGGAAGCGGGCGACATGACCCAGCAGCAGATCGCCGATCGCATCGAATCGGTGATGGGGGCCGAAAAGAAGATGTTCGCCAACCTCGACTGGTTCAGCGCCGTGTCCTACAGCAAGATGGGCGTGCCGACCCTGCACTTCACGCCGCTGTTCGTGATCTCGCGCACCAGCGGCTGGTCGGCGCATATCATCGAGCAGAGGATCGACGGCAAGATCATCCGCCCGAGCGCGAACTACACCGGCCCCGAGAACAGGCGTTGGGTGTCGCTCAAGGAAAGGACCTAGGCATGTACGAATCGGAGCTCACACGCTTCATGCGCCGCTACCTCGAGGAGCATCCCGAGGAACTCGAGTCGCAAAAGAAGGGCCGTGCGGTCTGGTGGGACAAGACCCCCGAGCAGCGCTCGGCGCCGCAGGTCGCGGCGAGCGCGCCGCGGGCCGGCGGCAACGAGCACACGTTCCAGCCCTCCGCGGAAGAATCGGACTGATGTCCGCGCACATTTCCAACGTCCGCCCGAAGCCGGACACGGTCCTGAAGCTGATCGCGGACTACGCGACGAAGTACCAGGTGCAGAGCGAGCTCGCCTACGAGACGGCGCGCTATTGCCTGATGGACACGCTGGGCTGCGGCTTCGAGGCGCTCGAGTACCCGGCGTGCACCAAGCTGCTCGGGCCGATCGATCCCGAGACGGTGACCCCGCGCGGGGCCAAAGTGCCCGGCACCCGGTTCCAGCTCGACCCGGTGCAGGCGGCGTTCAGCCTCGGCGCCATGATCCGCTGGCTGGACTTCAACGACACCTGGCTGGCCGCGGAGTGGGGCCACCCTTCCGACAATCTCGGCGGCATCCTCGCCACCGCCGACTGGCTCTCGCGCAATGGCCAGTCGCTCACCATGCGGGACGTGCTCACCGCGATGATCAAGGCGCACGAGATCCAGGGCGGAATCGCGCTGGAGAACTCGTTCAATCGCGTCGGCCTCGACCACGTGGTGCTGGTGAAGGTCGCCTCCACCGCCGTGGTCGCGCACCTGCTGGGCTGCACCTACGACCAGGTGGT
>DASTTC010000384.1:0-3225 GCA_035760345.1 Burkholderiales bacterium
TGGCGTTACGCAATGTTACAAAGGGCGAAGGGAATCATCTTAAACTGTACGCGCCATGAAAAGACTCGCTGCACTGCTGCTCGCGTTCGCCGTCTGCCTGCCCGCACTCGGACAGGAGCGGGGACGCGACCGGCAGATGCAAAAGCCAAGTGCGCAGCCCCGCGAGCGCATGCGCGACGAGCGCCGGGAGATGCGGCGCGAGCGGCACGAGGGCGAGCGCCACCGCTTCACGCGCCAAGAGCGCGACCAGCTGCGCCAGGATCTGCTCGACGCCAACCGCGCCATGAAACGCAAATAGGGACAGTCCCTATTTAGAGCAGATGCGCAATTGAGTTGGCGTAGTAGCGCAGCAGCGGCAGTTCCCCGGCCTGCGCGTAGTACAGGCCTTCGCGTTCCCCCACCAGGCGGCGCTGTCGCAGCATGCGCAGGCCGACGTTGACCGCGTAGTCGAAGTCCTTGCGCGGCACGTAGACATGGGCGCCGTTCGCCGCGAGCTTGTCCACCAGCCGGCTGACTTCGCCTTTGAGCTCCATGCCCGAGATCGCCTGGTCGCCGCATGCGACGAACACCGTGGCGATGAGCGGCACCGGCAGCACCGGCACGATGCGCCCGACGGCATCCATCAGGTGCTTGCCGAGCGCGGCCATCTCCCGTTTCCGTGCCTCGGGCGCGAGCTTGTGGAAATCCAGATGTCGCTCGCCGCAGTAGGTGCGCATGGAAACCGGCGCGCCGAAGTTGACGCACGCGTAGCCGAAGCGGTGCCACTCGCTCCTCAGCATCAGCCAGAAGTTGTGCGCCGCGAACCTGAAGGTGGTGCCGAGCGCCGCCATCTTGCCCCGCCGCGTCGCCTCCGGGTCGAGCCCACGCAGCAGCGTGCGGTCCTCGAGCACGCGGTCGTAGTTGATGCCCAGCGGCACGAACACCAGGTCGCGCTCGCCGTCGGCGCGAAAGCCCCGCATCATGTAGTCGATGGCGCCGAGCTTCGGTTCGCGCATGCGCCCGTCGCGCGTCAGTCCGCCCTCCGGAAACAGCGCCTGCGGCACGCCGGCCTCGGTGGCCATGACGATATAGCGCTCGAGCACGCGCCGGTAGAGCTCGTCGCGGGAGTTGCGCCGCACGAAGTAGGCGCCCATCCAGCGGATCAGCGCCGAGAGCGGCCAGATGCGCGCCCATTCGCCCACCGCGTAGGACAGCGCCGTCTGGTCCGCCGCGAGGTACCCGGCGAGCACGTAGTCCATGTTGGAGCGGTGGTTCATGACGAACACCACCGTGGAATCGGGCTCCACGCGCTGCAGGTTCTCCGCGTCGACGTAGCCCAGGCGCACACGGTATAGCAGTTGCGCCACGCGCTTGCCGACCCAGTAGCCGACGCGGAAATACAGGTAGGCGTTGAACGCCGGCACGGTTTCGCGCGCGTAGCGCTCCACGCGGTGCATCGCCGCGATGAGCGAGACCTGGTGCTCGCGCGCGTACTCCTCGGCGGCGCGCTGCACCTTGGGGTCGGTCATCAGCCGGTGAATGAGCGCCTGGCGGCGTGTGCGCTGGAACGGGCGGATGCCGATGCGCAGGCGCTTGCCCATCTCGTCGATGACCTGATTGGCGGGATGCATCACCAGCCAGCGCAGCGCCGGCATCAGCACGTGCTCGTAGAACGCCCAGGCGGCGAGCAACGCGCCCACGACCGCCAGCCACAGAGGAATTGCAACGCTGTCCTGCATCTCCCCTCCTCGCGGGGGAGTCTAGCCTAACGGCCGCGTCGCTCGCGGGAGAACAGATACAGCCCGCTGCCGATGACGATCGCCGCGCCGGCCCACACCGTGGCATCCGGCACGCTGCCGAACACGACGTAGCCGAACAGCGCCATGTAAAGGATCTGCTGGTACAGGAACGGCGCCAGCGTGCTCGCCGGGGCGTAGCGATGCGCCATCGCCAGCAGGTGGTGCCCGGTGCCGCCGAACACGCCGAGCAGGCACAGCATCAGCCACTCGAGCCAGCCCTGCGGCCTCTCCCACACGGCCAGGGCAAACGGCGCGAGCACCACGCTCGCCACCACCGCCGGCAGAAACTGGATGGTCTCGGGCGAATCGTAGGCCGCGAGCTTGCGCGTCATCAGGTTGAAGAACGCGACCAGCACGGCATTGGCCATCGACAGCAGCATCGCGGGATGGAACGCGTCGGAACCCGGGCGCACGATCACCAGCACGCCGGCGAAGCCGACCAGGATCGCCGCCCAGCGTTTCGCATCCAGGCGCTCGCCGAGGAGCGGCGCGCCCATCAGCGCGATCAGGATCGGAACGGTGAAGAAGATCGCAGCCGTGAGGGTGAGCTGCAGGGTCTGCAGCGCCCAGAAGTTCATCCCGGTCATGGCGACGAACATCAGTCCGCGCAGCAGGTGCCAGCGCAGGTGGCGCGTGCGCACCAGCGCCAGGCCGCGTATCGGAAACATCAGCGCCGCGCCGATCAGCGTGTGGGTGAGAAAGCGCAGCCACACCACCACCAGCACCGGCAGGCTGCCCACCAGCCACTTCGCGCTGCCGTCGAGCAGCGAGAAGCACACGTAGGTGAGCGAGACGAGGCCGATGCCGGTGAGGCGGTTCCTTGCGCTGTTCGCGTGGAGCACTACAAGGAGCGCTTCACGGCGCTAGTGACGGCACGCGTGTCGTGCACGCCGCCCAGGTCCGGCGTGAAAACCTGCTCTTCGGTGGTGCGCTCGATCGCCGTCATCAGCCGCGCGGCGGCCTTGGGCTCGCCCAGGTGCTCGAGCATCATCGCCGCGGTCCAGAACGTGGCGATGGGGTTGGCGACGCCCTTGCCGGTGATGTCGAAGGCCGAACCGTGGATCGGCTCGAACATCGAAGGAAATTTTCTTTCGGGATTCAGGTTCGCCGTCGGCGCGATGCCGAGCGAGCCGCTCAAAGCCGCCGCGAGATCCGAAAGGATGTCCGCGTGCAGGTTGGAGGCGACGATGGTGTCGAGCGAGCCGGGCTTGAGCACCATGCGCGTGGTCATCGCGTCCACCAGGATGCGGTCGGTCTTCACTTCGGGATACTTCGCCGCCACTTCATAGAAGATCTCGTCCCACAGCACCATGCCGTGGCGCTGGGCGTTGGACTTCGTTACCAGCGTGAGCAACTTGCGCGGGCGCTTGCGCGCCAGCTCGAAGGCGAAGCGGTGGATGCGCTCCACGCCGACGCGCGTGAAGACGGAGGTCTCGGTGGCAATTTC
>DASTTC010000385.1:0-9502 GCA_035760345.1 Burkholderiales bacterium
GGCATACTGCGCGGCGAGTCGCGTGAAATCGCGCAGCGAGCGCGCTGCATCGAACGCTTCGCCCAGCTCTTCGCCGAGCAGCGCAGCGACGCGCGGCGCAACCTGCGCCGCGAGGCGCGCGTCGAGAAACAGCAGGCGCGAGCGACGTGCGAGCACGTCCTCCACGCTGCGCGCGTACTCATGGCGCACCGCGAAGCGCACCATCGCCTCCGACAGGCCGGGCGCCAGCTCGACATGCGCGCCGGGCAACGACTGCACCAGCGGCGCTTCGCACCCGTACAGGTGCAGGCCCGGCGCCTCGCTCAACGCATGCGCGCCCGCGACCTGGGCGCCGACCAGGGGTAACGAGGCGGTGGCGCCCGCCGCGCGCGCCGGCAACAGGCCGCTGTCCATGCAAAGCGCGAGCACGTCTTCGGCCATGGCGCGATAGGTGGTCCATTTGCCGCCGGTCACCGTGACGAGGCCTGAGCGCTCGACCAGCACGGCGTGTTCGCGCGACAGCGCCTTGGTATCGCCGGGATCCTCGTTCGGCGCACGCACCAGCGGGCGCAGCCCGACCCAGACGGAGCGCACGTCGCCGCGCGCCGGCGCGCGCGCGAGATAGCGGCCGGCCTCGCCCAGGATGAAGTCGATCTCCTCGCGAAACGGCTCGGGCTCCTGCGCCAGGTCGCTGCGCGGCGTATCGGTGGTGCCGAGGATCACCTTGCCGAGCCACGGCACGGCGAACAGCACGCGGCCGTCGCGCGTCCTGGGCACCAGGATCGCGTGGCCGCCGGGCAGGAAGTCGCGCTCGACGACCAGGTGCACGCCCTGGCTGGGCGCCACCAGCTCGCCGCGGGGGGCGCGATCCATGCGCCTGACGCTGTCGACCCACACGCCCGTGGCATTGATGACGCAACGTGCGCGCAGCGCATGGCGCGATCCGGTTTCGCGGTCCTCGGCCACCACGCCGCAGATCCTGCCCGCCGCATGCGTCAGCTCGACGGCGGCGCAGTGGTTGAGCAGCGTCGCGCCGCGCTCGATCGCGCTGCGCGCGAGCGCCACGGCCAGGCGCGCATCGTCGAACTGGCCGTCCCAGTAGCGCACGGCGCCGGCCAGGCCCTCGGTGCGCAGCCCGGGCGAGGCGCGCGCGGCCTGCGCCGCGCCGAGGAACTCGGTACGTCCCATGCGGTGCGCGCCCGCGAGCAGGTCATAGGCAAGCAGGCCCGCGCCGTAGAACCCGCGGTCGAGCCACCGGCCGCGCGCGCCGTACAGCGGTAGCAGGAACGGCAGCGGCTGGGCGAGGTGCGGCGCGTTGCGCAACAGCAGCGCGCGTTCGCGCAGCGCTTCGCGCACCAGAGCGAGGTTGCCTTGTGCGAGATAGCGTACGCCGCCGTGCGCGAGCTTGGTGGCGCGCGAGGAAGTCCCCTTGGCGAAGTCCACGGCCTCGACCAGCGCCACCGACAAGCCGCGCGCGGCCGCGTCGAGCGCGACGCCCAGGCCCGTGGCGCCGCCGCCGATCACGGCGAGGTCGAGCGCCGGGGAGCGCGCGAGCCGCTCGAGAAGCTGTTCGCGCGTGGGCTGCACGGCGGCGATTCTAGCAAGGTGCGGATGATAAACTCCGCCGCTGCATGCCCCTGCCCATCACCGAGAACGAGCGCGAACTGGTGCACACGCGCCGCGTGCGCTACGAAGGCTACCGGCGCGCCGACGGCCTGTGGGACATCGAGGCGCACCTCACCGACGTCAAGAACCACGATTTCACGCTGAAGACCGGCGTGCGCCGCGCGGGCCTGCCGGTGCACGACATGATCGTGCGCGTCACCATCGACCGCAAATTCAACGTCCTCGAGGCCACGGCGGTATCCGACGCCGTGCCCTACCCGGGCGGCTGCGAGCGCGCGGCGCCCGAGTACGCGAAGCTGGTGGGTCTGAACCTGCTGAAGAAGTTCCGCGACGGCCTGAAGGAGCGCCTGGGCGGCGTGCAGGGCTGCACCCACATCACCGAAATGCTCGCCGGACTGCCCACCGCCGCGATCCAGACCTTCGCCGGGGAGATGCGCGAGGACCGGCCGAGCGGCCGGAAGCCCTTCCAGCTCGATCATTGCCTTGCCATGGACACGACGGGCGAGACGGTGAAGCAGTGGTATCCCGAGTGGTACGCGAAGAAACAGGAGCAAGAGGGCGCATGAAGATTCACGAGTACCAGGGCAAGGAGATGTTTCGCAAGTACGGCGTATCCACGCCGCGCGGCATCGCCTGCTTCAGTGTCGACGAGGCGGTCGCGGCGGCGCACAAGCTCGGCGGCAAGGTCTGGGTGGTGAAGGCGCAGATCCACGCCGGCGGCCGCGGCAAGGGCGGCGGCGTGAAGGTGGCGAAATCGATCGAGCAAGTGCGCACGCACGCCACCAGCATCCTCGGCATGCAGCTGGTCACCCATCAGACCGGCCCCGAGGGCCAGAAAGTTCGCCGGCTGCTCATCGAGGAGGGCGCCGACATCGCCCAGGAGCTCTACGTCGGCATGGTGGTGGACCGCGGCACGCAGCGCGTGGTGCTGATGGGCTCTTCCGAGGGCGGCATGGACATCGAGCAAGTGGCGGCGAAGACGCCGGAGAAGATCCACAAGGGGTTTGTCGATCCGCAGGCCGGGCTGAGCGAGGCCGAAGCGCGCGATATCGCCCGCCGCATCGGCATCCCCGACCCGGCCCTCGACGAGGCCAGCGCGCTGCTGCGCGGCTTGTACCGCTGCTTCTGGGAGACCGACGCGTCGCTGCTGGAAGTCAATCCGCTCGTGCTGACGGCAGCGGGCCGCGTGGTCGCGCTCGACGCCAAGCTCAACTTCGACGACAACGCGCTGTTTCGCCACGCGGACATCGTGGCGCTGCGCGACCTGGACGAGGAGGATCCGCTCGAGATCGAGGCTTCGCAGCACGACCTGTCCTACATCTCGCTCGACGGCGACATCGGCTGCATGGTGAACGGGGCGGGCCTCGCCATGGCGACCATGGACACCATCAAGCTCTATGGCGGTGCGCCCGCCAACTTCCTCGACGTCGGCGGTGGCGCCACGGCCGAGAAGGTCACCGCGGCGTTCAAGATCATGCTGTCCAACCCGAAGGTGAAGGCGATCCTGGTGAACATCTTCGGCGGGATCATGAAATGCGACACCATCGCCGCCGGCGTGGTAGCCGCGGCGCGCGAGGTGCAGCTCTCGGTGCCGCTGGTGGTGCGCATGAAAGGCACCAACGAAGACCTGGGCAGGAAGATCCTGCAGGATTCCGGGCTGCCGATCATCTCCGCGAACAACATGGCCGAGGCCGGCGAGCGCGTGGTCCAGGCGATCGGCAAGGCCGCATGAGCATCCTCATCAACAAGGACACGCGGGTGATGACCCAGGGCATCACCGGCAAGACCGGCATGTTCCACACCCAGACCAGCCGCGCCTACGCCAACGGCAAGGCGTGCTACGTGGCGGGCGTGAATCCGAAGAAGGCGGGCGAGAATTTCGAGGGCATCCCGATCTACGGCACGGTGCGCGACGCGAAGGAAAACTCGGGCGCCACGGTATCGGTGATCTACGTGCCGCCGGCCTTCGCCGCCGCGGCCATCTGGGAGGCGGTGGAAGCCGACCTCGGCCTCGCCATCTGCATCACCGAGGGCATCCCGGTGCGCGACATGGTCGAGGTGCGCGAGCGCATGCGCAAGCAAAACCGCAAGACGCTGCTGCTCGGCCCCAACTGCCCCGGCGTGATCACGCCGGAGGAACTGAAGATCGGCATCATGCCCGGGCACATCCACAAGAAGGGCCGCGTCGGCGTGGTGTCGCGCTCCGGCACGCTCACCTATGAGGCGGTGGGGCAGCTCACCGAGCTGGGCATCGGCCAGTCGAGCGCCGTCGGCATCGGCGGCGACCCGGTGAACGGGCTGAAGCACGTCGACGTGCTGAAGCTGTTCAACGAAGACCCCGACACCGATGCGGTGATCATGATCGGCGAGATCGGCGGCTCGGACGAGGAAACCGCCGCCGAGTGGGTGAAGCAGAACATGAAAAAGCCCGTGGTGGGCTTCATCGCCGGGGTCACCGCGCCGCCGGGCAAGCGCATGGGCCACGCCGGCGCCATCATCTCGGGCGGCAAGGGCACCGCGCAGGAAAAGCTCGCCGTGATGGAGGCCTGCGGCATCCGGGTGACGAAGAACCCGGCCGAAATGGGACGGCTGCTGCAGTCGGCCCTCGAGTAAGTGCCCGGCCGGCTGCTCGCGCGTGTGCTGATCGCGAGCGGCCAGCGCGCGGAGCGCTCGGGCCGCGTGGCCGCCGCCTGCGGCCGCTACCGCCTGGCGGCGCGCCTCGCGCCGCGCTCCGCCGGGCCGCACCTCAACCTGGGCGCCGCGCTCGAGATCCTCGGCGACACCCAAGGCGCCGGGCGGGCCTACCAGGCGGCGCTTGCCGCCGAGCCCGGCAACCCCCACGCGCACTTCAACCTCGGGCGCCTGCACCATGTGCGCGGCGCGCACGGCGACGCGGAGCTTGCGCTGCGCCGCGCGCTCGGCGCGAAGCCTGATTTCGCTGAGGCGCTGATCGCGCTCGGCAACGTGCTGCAAGCGCGGGGCGACCTCCCCGGCGCGGCACAAGCACTGGCGCGTGCACTCGAGCTCGAGCCCCGGCACGCCGGGGCCTGGTACAACTACGGCGAGTTGCTGTGGCGCTTGGAGCGCACCGACGGGGCCGAAGACGCGCTCAAGCGCACGCTCGAGCTCGAGCCGCGTTTCGTCCCGGCCTGGCACTTGCTCGCCAACCTGCTGCGCGGGACGGGGCGCGTCCCGGAGTCGCTCGACGCGCTGGCGGCGGCGCGGCGCCTGGCGCCTGCCCGGTTCGACCTGGAATCCATGGAACTGCATGCGCTGATGCTCGAAGACACGCTGTCCGCGCAAGAGCTTTTCGAGCGCCACTGCGCATTCGGCACGCGCCTGGAACGGGCGGTGCCGGCGACGCGCGCCGTTCACGCGCAGGCGCCGGACCCGGAGCGGCGGCTGCGCATCGGCTACGTTTCCTGCGATTTCAACCGCCATCCGGTGGCCTGGTTCGCACTGCCGCTGTTCGAGCGTCACGACCGCGGGCGAATCGAGGTGTATTGCTACAGCACCGCGACCCGCGCGCCGGACGAGGTGACGGCGCAGCTGCGTTCCGCCGCCGACGCTTGGTGCGACGCCGGGACGCTTGACGACGATGCGCTCGCCGAGCGCATCCGCGGCGACTCGATCGACATCCTGGTGGACCTTACCGGTCACGCGGGCGCGCTGCGCCTGGGGGTGTTCGCGCGCCAGCCCGCGCCGGTGCAGGCGAGCTGGCTCGGCTATCTGGGCAGCACGGGCCTGACGCGCGTCGGCTACCGCATCACCGACGCGCGCGCCGACCCGCCCGGTGCGGGCGAAAGCCTGCATACCGAGTCGCTGGTGCGCCTGCCGCACAGTCTGTGGTGCTATCGGCCGGCGCACGCGTTGGCGCATGCCGCCGAGGCGCCTTGCGTGCGCAACGGCCAGGTGACCTTCGGCTCGTTCAACCATGCGCCCAAGCTCTCGGGGGCCGCGCGCCGCCTGTGGGCGCAGATCCTGCTGCAGGCGCCGCGCGCGCGACTGCGCGTGGTCGGCGTGCCCGAAGGACGCGCGCAAGCGATGCTGCGGCGCGATCTCGCCCGCGAGGGCGTCGACGGTGCGCGGCTCACGCTCCTGCCGCGCGTACCGTTCGAGGAGTACCTGCGCCAGCATGACGCCGTAGACCTGGCGCTCGATTCCCTGCCCTATAGCGGCGGCACCACGACCTTCGACGCGCTGTGGATGGGCGTGCCGGTGCTCGCGCTCGCCGGTGAGCGGTCGGTTTCGCGCAGCGCGGCAAGCATCCTGGGTGCGCTGGGCTTGCACGATTGGATCGCCACGACGCCTGAAGACTACGTGCGCCGGGCGCTCGAGCACGGTGCGGATCGCGCAAAGCTGGCCGGGCTGCGCGCGACCCTGCGCGCCCGGCTGCGCGCCTCGCCGCTCATGGACGAGGCGGGATTTGCGCAGGACCTGGAGGCCGCTTACCGCGCCCTGTGGCGTGCGTGGTGCGAGCGGCACATCACGTAGAATTGCGTCTGGATTCTCCAGCGAGGCGCCCATGTTCGGTAATTGGTTCAGCACCAAGGAGGTCGACGAGGTGGCGGATGCGATCGTCGCCGACCTGGTCAAACGCATGCCGCCCGCGCCGGGCCCGCACACGCGCAAGAGCGCCGACCGGCTGAGGAAAACGCACGACGTGATATTCGCGCGCCTGGAGCAGTTCGCGCGCTCGCGCAAGCTCAACATCTACAAAAAGGCGCGACTCGGCAACCGCGTGCGCTGGGCGCTGCGCGAGGCGGGCTACGCGCCGGAGTTCACCGATGCGCTCAGCTATGAGCTGGTGACGGTGGCGACGCTCGCGTCGCGGCAAGCGGCCAAGCCGGGCGGCTGAATCGGCCGATGCTGGGCCGGTTCTTCGGCAGGCGGGGCGCCGCGGAACGGCTCGCGCAGGCCTACGCCCACCATCAGGCCGGACGCCTCGACGAGGCGCGCGCCGGCTATCGTGAGGTGCTCGAACGCGATCCGCGCAGTTTCGACGCCGCGCACATGCTCGGCGTGATCGCGCTGCAGCGCCAGTCGACCGAGGAAGCCTTGGGGCATTTTGAGCGGGCATCGAACCTGGCCCCGGCGAGCGCGGTCGCGCACAACAGCCTGGGCGAGACGCTGCGCCGCCTCGGGCGCCTGCCGGAGGCACTCGAGCGCTTGCGCCACGCGGCCGCGCTGGACCCGCAGTTCGCTGTGGCGCAGTTCAACCTGGGCGGCGTGCTGCGGCGCCTCGGGCGCAACGAGGAGGCGCTCGAGGCGCTCAGGCGCGCCACGCTGCTGCAGCCGGACTTTGCCGCCGCGCACGCGAGCCTCGGTGCCGCGCAGCGCGACGCCGGGAACCTGGACGAGGCGCTCGCCTCGTGCCAGCGCGCGCTGGCGCTGGAGCCGACTTCCGCGCCGTACCACCTGAACGTCGGCAACATGCTGCGCGAGAAGGGCTTCCTCGACGAGGCGGCCACGGCCTACCGCGCGGCGCTCGAGCGCGAGCCGCGCCTGGTGGAGGCGCACAACAATCTGGGCAACGTGCTGCGCCACCAGGGCAGGACGGCCGAGGCCCTGGCCTGCTACGAGGCGGCGTTGCGCCAGAAGCCCGACTTCGCCGAAGCGCTGCTCAATGCCGCGCAGCTGTTGCGCGAGCAAAGGCGCCTGTCGGATGCGGTGACGGCATTCGGCCACCTGCTGCAAGCCCGGCCCGACATGGCCGAAGGCCACTTTGATCTTGGCAACGCGCTCAAGGGGATGGGCGACATGCAGGGCGCGCTCGCCAGTTACCGCCAGGCGCTCGAGCTGGATCCGGAGTATGCGGAGGCGCGTTGGGCGATCGCCATGTCGTGCCTGCCCATGATCGCGGACAGCGCAGCCGAGCAGGCGACGAGCCGCGCGGCGTTCGCCGAGGAACTGGCAAGCCTCGAGCAGTGGTGCACGGCGCGCGGGCCCGGCCGGGCGGCGCGCGCCGTCGGCTCGCAGCAGCCGTTCTACCTCGCTTACCAGGAGGCGGATCATCGCGAGTCGATCGCGCGCTACGGCGCGCTGTGCGCGAACCTGATGGGCGCCTGGCAGGCGGCGGCGGGCATTCCGGTGCCGGCGCGCGTTACGCGCGCGCAAGCGCGCATCGGCATCGCCTCGGCCCACATCCGCGACCATTCCGTGTGGCACGCGAACATCAAGGGCTGGCTGGAGAACCTGGACCGCGAGCGCTTCGACGTGCGCCTGTTCCACCTCGGCAGCGCCAACGACCTCGAGACCGCTCGCGCCAAGACGCTGGTGACGCACTACACCTACGGCAAGAGCGATTTCGCGGAATGGGCGCGCGTCATCCACGGCCACCAGCTCGACGTGTTGATCTACCCGGAAATCGGCATCGACCCGCTGACCGCCAAACTGGCGGCGCAGCGCCTGGCGCCCATCCAGGCCACCTCCTGGGGCCATCCGCATACCTCCGGCCTGCCGACGATCGACTACTACCTGAGCGCCGAGGCGCTGGAGCCGGCCGAGGGCGACGCCCACTACACCGAGCGGCTGGTGCGATTGCCGGCATTCGGCAGTCCCTGTGCGCCCGCCCAGGTGACGCCTGCCGCCGTCGACCCGGCGGCGCTCGGGTTGCGACCGGGCGTGCCGCTACTGCTGTGTCCCGGCACGCCGTTCAAGTACACCCCGCGCCACGATGCCGTACTGGTCGAGATCGCGCGGCAACTCGGCGAATGCCAGTTCGCGTTCTTCATTCCCGATCCGCCGGAGCTGATGCAGCGGGTGCGCGCGCGCCTTGCACGCGCCTTCTCGGCGGCCGGCCTGGACCTGGGTGACTTCGTCGCGTTCCTGCCGTGGCAGAGCCGCGCTGCCTTCTACGGCCTGATGCAGGAAGCCGACGTCTATCTCGATACCCTGGGCTTTTCGGGCTACAACACCGCCCTGCAGGCAATCGAATGCGGCCTGCCGCTGGTCGCCTACGAGGGGCGATTCCTGCGCGGGCGCCTCGCGAGCGGCATCCTGCGCCACCTGGGCCTGGACGAAATGGTGGCGCGCAGCGATGCCGAGTACGTGGCGGGCGCGGTGCGCCTGGCGCGCGACGCGGCGCATTGGGGCGCGATGCACGAAGCCCTGGCATCGCGCCGTGCGCGGCTCTACGGGGACGTCTCGAGCGTGCGCGCGCTGGAAGCGTTCTTCGAGCGCGCGCTCAGTCCGGCGTAGGCTCGACGCCGGGCCGCGCGCGTTCCAGGTCGGGCTCGCCGCAGTGCTTGAGGATCTCGGCGCGCACGCGGTCGCGCAGCCGCACCGCCGCCGACCAGTCCGCGCCCTCCGGCGCGATGGGCGCGCGTAGCGTCACCGCCACCGGCGCGCGCCGCGCGTACCAGGTGCCGTCGCGCAGCACCGAGCGTACGCCGCGCAGCGCAACGGGCACCACCGGCACCCCCGCTTGCGCGGCGACCTGGAAAGCGCCGGCGCGAAAGGCCATCAGGCCGGTATTGCGCGTCAGCGTGCCTTCCGGGAACACCACCAGCGACGCGCCGGCGCGCACGGCGTCGACCAGCACGTCGGCATGCTCGGCGCTTTTCTGTACCTCGAAGCGCTCCACGAACAGGGTGCCAAAGCCCTTGAGCAGCGTGCGCATCAACCAGTGCTCCTCGAACTCGCGCTTGGCGACGAACGAGAACGGGCGCGGCCCGAGCACCGCGAGCAGCACCACGGCGTCGAGATAGCTGGTGTGGTTCACGGCAAGCACCACGGGTCCCGCCGGAATCTGCTCGGCGCCGCGCACCACGAGCGGGATGCCCGCAGCGCGCAGGAACAGGCGGCAGGCCGCACCGCCGACGCGCCACGTGGCGGCCGGCCGGGCGAGCGCGGCGGCGGCGAGCGCCACCGGGAACAGCACGGCGAAGGCGAGATA
>DASTTC010000386.1:0-17916 GCA_035760345.1 Burkholderiales bacterium
GCTGGAGCCACTGCACCACGTTCGCGCTGTCGGGGATGAGGCCCACCAGGATGTCGGCCTCGTAGAAGAACAGGCCGCGCGGCCGATGGCTCGCGGCGATCGGCTCGGGCACCGGCAGTTGCCACGAGCGCATCAGGCGCAGCAGGGTGAACTCGCGCATCGCGCGGCTGTTGTGGGGCGCCGCGTGCCAGAAGCGGTCATCGCTCAGGCGCGCCACCAGGCCACCACGCCGGTAGTGGCGCAGCACGTAACCGTGCCCGTCTTGCTGGATCAGCAGTGCTGGCCCGCGGCCACTGCCCGTGGCCAGCGCCGTGCCGTTGGCGTGGGCGGCGGGGTTGAAGGTCTGCGCCGACACCTGGCTCAGGTGGTGAGGATCGAACCAGCAGGTGCGGCCCGCGTCCGTCGAAGTCTGCACGCGCGCGATGTTGTGGGTGTGCGCGGGCGTCCACAGGGGTCGCACGACGGCCAGCGTGCGCGCAGACGCGCCCTGGTTGCGGGCGATCAGCGCGCGCGCGTCGTCCGCGCGGCGCTGCCAGACCTGGGGCTGCATCAGCCAGCGCTGCACCGCCGCCGCGAGTTCGCGCGCGTCGTGCACGCATTCGCCCGCGCCGGTCTGCACGATCTCGTCGAACAACGGTGCCGCGTTGTGGGTGTGGGGACCGAACAGCACGGGTTGGCCCACCGACATCGGCTCCAGCGGGTTGTGTCCGCCGACCGGTGCCAGCGTGCCGCCCACGAAGCACAAGGCGGCATGCTGGTACCAGTGCATGAGCTCGCCCATGGCGTCGATCAACAGCACCTGGGTGCGCGGTTCGACTGCCTGCCCGCTGCTGCGGCGCACATGCGCCAGGCCGCTGTGCTGCAGGCGCGCCGCGACTTCGTCGAAGCGCTGCGGATGGCGGGGCGCCAGCACCAGCAGCCAGTCGGGGTGGGCGGGTGCGAGCGCGGCCCAGGTCTCGAGCCAGGCGGTTTCATCGCCTTCGTGCGTGCTGCCGGCCACCACCAGGGTGCGCTCCTGCAGCCCGGGTGGCAGTGCCACGCGGGCTGCAGGCACGGCAACGTCGAACTTCAGGTTGCCGGTCTCGTGCAGGCGCGGCGCGGGCACACCCAGCTCGCGCAGGCGAGCGGCACTCGCCGCGTCGGCGGCGGCCACGGTGAGCTGCGACCACACCGGGCGCATCAGCGCGCTCCAGCGCCGGTAGCTGCGCGCCGAGCGCTCGGAGAGCCGGGCGTTGACCAGGGCCACCGGCACCGCGTTGCTGCGGCACTGGTGCAGCCATTCGGGCCACAGTTCACGTTCCACCAGGATCAGCAGGCGCGGTTGCAGTCGGCTCAGGAAACGGGCCACCGCGCCGGGGGTGTCGATCGGCGCGTACACGTGCCGCAGCTGGTCACCCCAGTGGGCGTGCAGGGCGCGCGCGCCGGTCGGTGTGTGTGTGCTGACCACGATCGCGTGCAGCGGCCATTCCTGCAGCAGCGCGTGCAGCAGCGGCTCGGCCGCCTGCACCTCGCCGACGGAAGCGGCGTGGATCCAGATGCAGCCGAGCGACTCGGGCTCGACGGGGACGAAACCCAGGCGGTGCCGCAGGTGCTGCCGGTAGCCCGGCTCGCGGCGCCCGCGCCACCAGAGCCAGCCCAGCAGCGGAACCGCCAGCGCACGGCTGACCAGTCGGTAGACCCGCAGGGGCAGTGGAACCGGGGTCAGCGCCAATGTTCGGCCACCCAGGGGGTCGGCAGCACGCGCCGGTACCACTTGCCGCTCACGCCCGCGATGACGTCGGGCGGGTTGGGCTTGCCGTGAAAGACGATGATCTTCGCGCCGGGCGGTATCGTCGGTGGCGAGAACCAGCCCAGGATGCCTGGGCGCATGCAGTGGCGCTTGAAGCTGCGGCACCAGGCTTCGGGCCAGTAGTTGACCTTGCCCTGGCGGTTGAGGAAGCCGGTGATGTACTCCTGCTCGTTGCGCACGTCGGCAATCGATTGCGGGTAGCCGTTCTTCAGATGATCGAGCGCATCGGTGTGGGCGCCGATGGTGTAGAGGTAACACGAGGTGTTGCCCGTGCCGTCCTTCTTGTCCCATTCCTTGATCACGGTGAAGGTGCCCGGGTGGTCGAAGAACTCGTCCAGGCTGCCCACGATGACGATGTCCAGGTCGAGGAACAGCGTCTTGCCAGTGAGGTCGTACAGCGGGTCGGCGAAGCTGGTGAGCTTGAGCCAGCCGTGGCCGAAGCTCCAGGGCTTGCGCTGGTCGAACTCGTCAAAGCCCACCATGGGGATGGGCTTGACCTCGACGGCCGGGTCTATGCCCTCGCTGTCATCGGTCAGGCAGACGAAGCGAAATGGCTTGCGCAGGTGCCGCGACACCATGCTGTGGAGTTTGTTGACGTACTCGGGGCCGTACTTCTTGCCCCATTTGATGCACAACACGTTGACGGTTTGCACGTCTGCCCCTCGTGGGAGTGCTTGTTGGAAGAATGTGTCCGCCCTGGCGCCGACTTGCGGGTCGAGTGTAGCGGAGCTCACTTTGCCAGCGGCGACTCGATGGGCAGCAGGTCTTCGGGCAGCAGGGCGCCGCTGGCCTGGCGTCGAGCGCTTTAATCGCCGGCCGAAAGCCGGCTGCCAGCCTCAGAAACGGTAGCCGATACCGAACGACACGACCGGGTGGAACTTGTAGTCGCTCAGCTCTTCCTGCAGGGATGCCTGCTCCGCCGCAACGTCGCTACGCAACGCGTCGCATTGGGGGGTGGACAAGGCCGGCCCGCAAACCGCCGTCAGGCCGACGTTCGGCTCTCCCTGATAGAGCACGCCCAGGTCAAAGGAAAAGGTCAATCCCCGTCCCGCCTTCGGCGCGGAGGTCCAGCCGATGCCGAAATACGGTGCAACGCTCTTGAAGTCAATCTGCCCGTTCAGTGATCCAATGTCTGCGGCGTTATAGGTCACGCCGTTGATTTCGTATGTGCCGCCGGTCGGCCGTCCGACCGCCGTGGCCTCGTTGCCGTTCCAGTAGGCGCCCGCGCTGACGCGGAATACGCCGCTGAAAGGATGCCAGTCGAGCAGGAGTCCCGCCGACTTGAGTTCGAGATCGGCGCTGTATTCCACGTCGCTCTCGGTGAAATCATGATCGTAACTGAGCCCGTTCGCCTGCAGACGCAGCCCGAATGATTCGCTCATGGTCACGCTCACATCCAAACCGGCGCCGAGCGTCCCGGCCTTGAGCAATACGCCGACGTCAGCCCATGCCGCCGTGCCGGATAACAGGAAAAGAAACGCACCTGCAACGAATCTCTTCATTCTCGTCTCCCATCCGTACAGTCCAGCAAGAGAATGCGCAGACTTGCTGACAGCCAGTATCGACGCCGTTTTCCAGGGTTGTCAAGGTCTTGGTCACGGACGATGGGGAAGGTGTCTCACGCTTTGCCGGCCCCGCTCGTTTGGGACGACTGGTTGAACTGCGCCTGCGGTACGGAGGCGAGCACCACGGGCACCTCACCGGCCGCCAGCGGCTGCATCCATTTCTTGCGCGCGAGAGCCGCGTCGATCCATGGCGCGAGCTCGGCGCGTTTCTTCGCTTCCCGCGCCTCGACATCGACCTTGAAATCCGGCATCACCTCGGCCGCGAAAAGTTCGAGCGATTCACAGATATGCGCGTGCCGGTTGCGGCCCGCCTGCTGCAGGAATATCACCTGGTCGACGCCCGCTTCCTGGAAGCCTTTCAGATGGGTGCGCATGTCCTCGGGCGTGCCGATGCCGGAACTCTGCGGTCCCAGTGCGGTGTTGGCAATGATCTCCTCGGTGCGGTTGCCGCGCTTCTTCAGGTAATCGCCCCACAGGTCGGTGCGGCCGGGCACCGTGTCGCGCGCCACCAGCGCGTTCATCGCGTAGCTGAAGAATTCGAATCCTTCGTGTCCGCGCCGGATCGCTTCGGCGCGCTCGCGATGGATGGAGAACGAAGACACCATGGCGATGCTGGCATTTACGCTGCGGCCGATCGGCTTGCATTGTTCGGAGCGGATGATGCCGTAGTAGATCTCGGCCCAGTGTCTCGCCTCCTCCGGATTGAGGAAGGAAAAGGCGAGCGCGCCAACGCCGATCGACGCCGCCACTTTGATGGTGTCGCGGTTGGTGCAGGCCATCCAGATCGGTGGATGCGGCTTTTGCACCGGCTTCGGCAGCACGTTGCGGCAGGGCATGGAGAAGTAGCCGCCTTCGAATCCGGGGTAGGGCTCGAGTGCCATCATGTTGGCAATCTGCTCGGCAGCCTCCAGCGCCATGGCGCGCTTTTCCTTGGCCCTGATGCCGAAGCCGCCCAGCTCGAGCCGCGTCGCGCCTTCTCCGATGCCGAAATCGACCCGCCCGTTCGAGATAATGTCCAGGGTCGCGAGGCCTTCCGCGGTGCGCGCGGGGTGGTTGTAGTTCGGGATCACCTGCCGGATGCCGTGGCCGAGGCGGATACGCGTGGTGCGCGCGGCCGCGGCGGCGAGGAATACTTCCGGGGCGGAGGAATGCGAATATTCGTCGAGAAAGTGGTGCTCCACTTCCCAGGCGTAGTCGTAGCCGAGCCGGTCGGCCAGCACCACCTGGTCGAGCGCCTCGTGGAACAGTCGCCGTTCGTCGTCCGGGCCCCAGGGCCGCGGCAGCTGCATCTCGTAGAAGATTCCGAACCGCATCGCCTCACTCCTCCGACTCGCACAATATCCTACATAATCACGCGACAAGGGCGGATTCGTGAAACGCGAGACACAACTCGAGCTTGCGCGTGAACTGCAGGCATACGTGCGCAATGGCGCCACCGCACTCGCGCCAGCGGTATTCCGCAATCCTGTTTCGGCCTACAGCGACCCGTCTCGCGCGCAGTTGGAAAGGGAGCGCCTGTTCCGCGGCCAGCCGCTATTCATGGGTCTGTCCTGCCGGCTTCCCAATCCGGGTGACTATCTCACAGAGGAGATCGCCGGCGTGCCGCTGTTGCTCGTGCGCGGGCAGGACGGCAAGCTGCGCGCCTTCGCGAACATCTGCCGCCACCGCGGCGCCCCCGTGGCCAGCGGTTGCGGCCAGGCCCGGGTATTTGCCTGTCCCTACCATGGCTGGACCTACGGTTTGGACGGAAAGCTTGCCGGAATCCCGGAGGCCGCATCCTTCCCCGGCGTTGATAAGGCCAGCCACGGCCTCGCGCCGCTGCCTGCAGGCGAGGGCCACGGCATGATCTTTGTCCGTTTGACGCCAGACGCTCCGCTGGAGATCGAAGTCGACGTGCACCTCTCGGGACTCGGCGAAGAGTTCGACGCCTACGGGTTCGAGGCTTACAGCTATTTCGCTTCCGAATGGATGGCGCCGGCGATCAACTGGAAGTTTGGCATCGACACCTTTCTCGAGGCTTACCACCTGCCGGCGTTGCATCGCACGACCGTCGCGCCGCTGATCCGCGGCAATCTCGGCGCTTTCAACGCCTACGGCAACCATGGCCGCATGACCTTCCTGCGCTTCAGCTCATCGGCCTGGGACGAGAAGCCGGATGCCGAGTGGGATGTGTTGCCACATATCATCGCGGTTTATCGCCTGATGCCGAACACGATCCTCGTGTTCCAGTCCGATCACCTCGAGACCTGGCGCATGGTTCCGGGCGAGACGGCCGACCGCAGCCGGATCGAGTTCGCGTTCTACGCGCCGCAGCCCGCGACCACCGACAAAGCGCGCGCTTTCTGGAAGAAGAACTACGACCTCGCCATCAAGACCGTCCTCGACGAGGATTTCGCGCTCGGCGAGCGCATGCAGCGCGGGTTCATGAGCGGGCTGCAGGACGAGGTCATTTACGGCCGCAACGAGCCGGCGCTGATCCATTTCCACCAGCGCCTGCAGGCGGCGCTGGGCGTTTCCTGAATCAGGACAACCAGCGCTTGCGGCGCCGGTAGCGCTTGGTGTCGCGGTAGGACTTGCGGCTGCCGACCTCGTTCAGCCCGAGATAGAACTCCTTGACGTCCGAATTCTGTACCAGTGATTCGGCCGCGCCTTCCAGCACGATGCGTCCGGTCTCGATCACGTAGCCGTGGTCGGCGAGGTCGAGCGCCAGCGCGGCGTTCTGTTCCACCAGCAGCACCGCAATGCGCTCTTTTTCGACCAGCTGGCGCACGATGCGGAAGATCTCCTCGGTGAGCATCGGCGCGAGACCGAGCGATGGCTCGTCGAGCATCACCAGCTTGGGCCGCGACATGAGGCCGCGGCCGATCGCGAGCATCTGCTGCTCGCCGCCCGAGAGGTAGCCCGACTGCTGCGAACGGCGTTCCTTGAGCACGGGAAAGTAGGTGTAGACGAGGTCGATGCCCTGGCGCATCCGGCGCAGATCGACCACGGTATGGCCGCCGGCAACGAGGTTCTCCTCGACCGTGAGGTGCTCGAACACGCGCCGGCCCTCGAACACCTGCACGATGCCGCGCTCGACGATGTCGTGCGGCGCCAGGCCGTCGATACGCTCGCCGCCAAACTCGATGGAGCCCTTGCTGACTTCGCCGCGCTCGGCGCGCAGGATGCCGGAGATCGCCTTGAGCGTGGTGGTCTTGCCCGCGCCGTTGGCTCCGAGCAGGGTGGTGATCCGGCCGTCGGGAACCTCGAGCGAGACGCCCTTCAGTACCAGGATCACCCCTTCGTAGACTACCTCGATGTTATTAAGCTTGAGCAGGTTCAGACACCCGTGGCGAGCATTTTCTTCAACAGGGTCGGATAGGCCTTGAACCATTCCGTCGCCTTGACCCACTTGCCGCCCTTGGCCTGGAAGATCTGCACCCAGCCGCCGCCTTCGTGGTCGACGTTGTTGATTTCCAGCGGCGGCACTAGGCCGCCCAGCGAGAAACCCTTGATCTGCTCGAAGCCGAGCTTCACGTCCTGGGGCGTGATGTTGGTGTTTCCCTTCGCCTTCACGGCATTGCGTATCGCCTCGACGTGCACCGCTGCGATCAGCACGCCTCGGTTGTAGAACACCGTGGAGGCCATCTCCTTCGGCTCAGGCTTGCCCTGCTTCTTGTACATCTCGATGATTTCCTTCAGCACCGGGTAGTTGCTGCCAACGCCGGCGAACTGGATGCCGTAGTAACCCTCGGCCACCGCCCAGCCTCCCGCGGCGGTGATATCGGCCTCGGAGGCCCCCCAGACGAAGCTGACCACCTTCGACAACGGGTAGCCGACGCGCTTGAGTTCCTTGATCGACACCGAAGGCGAGCGGCCGAAGAGGTGCGCGATGACAAAATCCGGCCGGAAGCGCTGCGCGATGTCGAGCGCCTGCGCCCCCATTTCCACGCCGGGCGGCGGCACTGCGAAAGTGCGCATCTCGAATCCCTCTTCCTTCGCCAGCGCCTCGAGGACCGGCATCGGCTCCTTGCCCGCGGGGTTGTCGTAGAAGAGGTAGGCGATTTTCTTGCCCTTCAGGCTCCCGCCGAGCTTGTCCTTGGCGAACTGCACCGCGCCTGCGGCCTGCGACCAGTAGGTCGCCGCGATCGGGAAAATGTACGGGTACCGGTCGCCGTTGGCCGCCGCTGCCGAGCCAAAGCCGGGCGAGGTGCCGGCAATTCTGTCCTCGGTCAGCCGCTGCGTCAGCGCCAGGGTCTGCGGCGTGCCGTAGATGCCGATCAGCACCGCGCCTTCCTTCTTGTGCCGCTCGTAGGATTCAATCGCGGAGGGCACCTTGTACTCGTGGTCGATCTCGAGCGCCTTGATCTTGGCGCCGCCTACGCCGCCCTTGGAATTCACCAGCGCGATGTAGTCGTGGTAGCCGGGGCAGAGAAACACGCCCACGGTCTGCGTCGGTCCGGTGCGGTCGCATTGCAGGCCGATGACGATATCCTTCTGCGCGAAAGCCGAGGCCGACAGCGCGAGCGCCGCGGCGCCAACGAGCGCGCCCAGTATTTTGCTTTTCCTCATGGCAATCCCTCCTCCTTAGTTGCCCCGGCTCAGTACGAGAACGGCCAGACCCGGAAATAGCTCCGGATGTTGCGCCAGAGCCGGTTGAGGCCTTCCGGCTCGAGCACCAGAAACAGGATGATAAGCCCGCCAAAGCAGATCAGGCGCAGATTCGGGATCAGGTTGTTGATGTCGGCGCTACCGAAGAGGAAGCTGCCCCAGTTTTCCATCCCCAGGCGTATCACGATCGGCAGGAGCGTGACGAAGATCGCGCCGAAAATCGAGCCCAGGATCGAGCCCAGGCCACCGATGATGATCATCGCCAGGTAGTCGATCGAAGTGATGAGGGTGAATTGCTCGTAATTGGCGATGCCGAGGTAGTAGGTGTAAAGCACCCCGGTGACGCCCGCGTAGAACGAACTGATGGCGAAGGCGATCAGCTTGTAGCGGAAAATGTTGATGCCGATGATCTCGGCAGCGATGTCATGGTCGCGGATCGCGATGAAGGCGCGGCCGATGCGGCTGCGCACCAGGTTCAGCGTTGCCACGATGGCGAGCACGACGAAAAACAGCAGGAACCAGTAGAGCTGAAACTGGGTCTTCAGCTGGGTGCCGAACAGCGTGGGCCGCGCCACCTCGATCGAGGCCTGCACGCCGCCGGAGATCCACGGCACATGGTTGATGGTCCACTCGATGATGAGCTGCCCGGCGAGTGTGGCGATGGCGAGATAGAGACCCCGGATGCGCAAGCTCGGAATGCCGACCACCGCGCCGATTGCCGCGGCCATCAAGCCGCCTGCGGGCAGCGTGATCCAGAACGGCAGGTCCATGCGCACGGCGAGGTTGGCAGCGGTATAGGCGCCCACCGACATGAATGCCGCATGTCCGATGGAGATCTGCCCGGTGTAACCGACCAGGATGTTGAGTCCGAGCGCGCCTACCGTGGCGACCAGAACCAGGTTGATGACGGATACGTAGTATTCGTGAAGGAAGAACGGGGCCACGCACATGACGAGCGCGATGGCGGCGACCGTCCAGCGCGCGATCGGCAGCGGGTAAAGCGCCATGTCGGCCGCATAGGTCGCCTTGTAGTAGCCGCTCTCGCGATGGAACAAGTCTGCGTCTCCCCGTCTAAATGCGCTCGATACGCCGTTTGCCGAAGATCCCGTAGGGCCGGATCATCAGCATCAGGATCATCAGCACATAGGGCGCAAAGTCCTTGGTGCCGCCGCCCACCAGCGGATCCAGGTAGCCCGCGGCAAGATTCTCGACCACGCCTACGATCAGCCCCCCGACGATCGCGCCAATGATCGAGTCCAACCCGCCCAGGATCACCACCGGGAATACCTTCAGGCCGATCAACGCGAGGTGCACGTCGACGCCGAGCAGCGCGCCCCAGGCGAGCCCGCCCAGCGCCGAGACGATGCCCGCCATGCCCCAGGCGATGGCGAAGTAGCGCTCGACATTGATGCCCATCGCCATCGCGACCTGCTGGTTGTCGGCCACGGCGCGCATTGCCACGCCCATGCGGCTCTTCCGGAAGAACCAGGTAAAGGCGGCAAGAAAGGCGAGGCTGATTAGCGCGCCGGCCACCTGCACCGGCGGCAGCGTGAACGGGCCGAGCGCGAACGGCTCGTCCGATATCGGCAGCGTGATGGAGCGCGTCTCGGCGCCGAAAAACAGCGGCGCTGCGCCGCGCAGCACTGTGGCGAGGCCGATCGTCGCCATGATCACCGCGATGATCGGCCGGCCGATGAGCGGGCGCAGCACGACGCGCTCCAGGCCGAAACCGAATGCCACCATGCCGAGCACCGCGACCGCGACGCCCAGCCAGAACGGCGCTCCGGCGAGCACCAGCATGCCCGCGACGATGAAGCCGGCAAGCATGACGAATTCGCCCTGCGCGAAATTGATTGCGTCGGTGGCCTTGTAGACCAGCACGAAGCCGAGCGCGATGAGCGAGTACATGAGCCCGATCAACACGCCGTTAGTGACCAGCGCCAGCGTGAATCCCCAGTCAAACATGGATGTCCTCGATGACAACCCTGGCCCGCACCGTCGCGCGCTGGCCGTCTTCGTAGGTGACCTCGGTGGCGATCTCGGTTTCGGTGGCGCCGCCGTAGAGCGCCTCGATCACGGCGGCGTACTTCTCGACGATGACGCGCCGGCGCAGCTTTCTGGTGCGCGTGATCTCGGCGTCGTCGGCGTCGAAATCCTTGGCGAGCAGCAGGAAGCGCCGCACGCGCGCGGATTCGAGCAGGCCCAGGTTGCACTTTTCGATCTCGGCGCGGATCAGGTTGCGCACCTCGGGCTTCTGCGTCAGATCCTGGTAGCCGCCGTAGGCGAGCCCCTGGCGCTCGGCCCAATTGCCGACTGGTGCGAGGGCAATCGCGATCATCGCCGTGACCTGCGAGCGCTCGTGCCCGAAGGCGATCGCTTCGCCGATGTAGGGGCTGAACTTCAGCTTGTTCTCGATGAATTGCGGCGCGAATGGCGTGCCCGCGTTCGGCCCGACGCCCAGCTTGCCGACATCTTTGACGCGGTCGATGATCGCGAGGTGGCCCTGCGGGTCGATGAAGCCCGCATCGCCGGTGTGGAACCAGCCTTGCGCATCGATCGCCTCGCGCGTTGCGTCCTGCTGCTTGTGATAGCCGCAGAAAACGTTGGCGCCGCGCACCATCACTTCGCCATTGTCCGCAATGCGCACCTCGATTCCGGGGCCCGGCGGGCCCACCGTATTCGGGTCGGCGGCGCTATCGGGCTGCACGGAGACAAATGCGCTCATTTCGGTGGAACCGTAGACCTGCTTCAGGTTGATGCCAAAGGCCCGGAAGAAACGGAAGGTGTCGGCTCCCAGCGGCGCGCCCCCGGTCAGGCACCAGCGCGCGCGGCGCAAGCCGATCTGGTCGCGCACCGGCCCGTAGACGAGGAGTTCGCCGATGACGAGGATCGCGCGCAGGCGCGGCGGCAAGGGTTTGCCCGCTGCGCGCAGCAGCTCGCCCTCGATTGCATGGTCGCGGAAGTATTCGTAGATCTTTCGCTTCAGCCAGGAGGCATCGGATGCTCTTACCTGGATCTGCGTCAGCAGGTTCTCCCAGATGCGCGGTGCGGCCAGGAATGCGCTGGGACCAATCTCGCGCAGGTCGCGTTGCACCGTCTCCGGGCTCTCCGGGCAGTTGCAGGCGAACCCCACGATCATCTGCACCACCATTGTGTAGAGCGCATCGCCGATCCACGCCATCGGCAGGTAGGCGAGCCAGTCGTCCCCGGCCTCAATGTCGGTCTGGACGAGGAACGCCGACGCGCTGGCAATGAGGTTCCGGTGCGAAAGCATCGCGCCCTTGGGCTTGCCGGTCGTGCCGGAGGTATAGCAAAGTAGCGCCACGTGTTCGGGCCGCCCCATCGCGATCTCGGCCTCGACATAGCCCGGATGCTGCGCGCCGAACGCGCGGCCAAGCGCCGTGACGGATTCAAAAGAGCGCAGGGCCTCGTCCCGGTAATGGAACATGCCGCGCGCGTCCTCGTAGACCACCAGCCGCAGCTTCGGCAGCTGCGCCCGGATGGAGAGGATCTTGTCCGCCTGCTCCTGGTCTTCGGCGATCACCACGCTCGCTTCGGCGTGCTCGAGCACGTAGATCAGCTCATCGGCGGCCGCGTCCTGGTAGAGCGGGGCCGGCGTGCCGCCGAGACATTGCGCGGCGATCTGCGCGGCATAGAGCCGCGGACGGTTGTCGCCAATCACCGCCAGCACGTCGCCGCGCTTGAAGCCGACCGCTGCCAGGCCGAGAGCGAATTCGCGCACCAGCTCGTAGTAGCCCGACCAGGTGAGCGTGCGCCAGATGCCCATCGACTTCTCGCGCATCGCGGGCGCGCCGGCACGCGCTGCAGCGTTGCGCTTGAGCAGGCGCGGGATGGTCGCATCCGCGGGCAGGTTGTCCGGCGTCATGCCGCTTTCTTGCCGAATGGCTTGGTGCCGAGGTAGGCGCGGATCACGTCCGGGTTCGCCTGCACCGATTTCGGGTCGCCCTCGGCGATGGCGCGCCCGCGGTCGAGCACCACCACGCGCCTGGAGATGTCCATCACCACGCCCATGTCGTGCTCGATCAGGATCACCGTGGTGCCGCGCTCGTCGTTGATATCGAGCACGTAGCGCGCCATGTCCTCCTTTTCTTCCTGGTTCATGCCGGCCATTGGTTCGTCGAGCAGCAGCACCTTCGGTTCGGCGGCCAGCGCGCGGCCGAGTTCGACGCGTTTCTGCAGGCCGTAGGAGAGGGCGCCGGTGGGCATCTTGCGCAGGTCTTCGAGCTTGAGGAACTCGAGCAGGTCCTCGACCTTTTCGCGATGCGCGATCTCCTCTTTCTGCGCCAGGCCCCAGTAGACGAAGGCAGCCAGCACGCCCGCCTTCATGCGCACGTGCCTGCCAAGCATCAGGTTGTCGAGTACCGTCATGCCCTTGAACAAGGCGATGTTCTGGAAGGTGCGCGCGATGCCCAGCTCGGCGATGCGGCTCGGCGGCAGGTTGGTGACGTCTGCGCCTTCGAACGAGATGCGCCCGCGGTCAGGCTGGTAGAACCCGCTCACCATGTTGAGCAGCGAGGTCTTGCCGGCACCGTTCGGTCCGATCACCGAAAGGATTTCGCCTTCGCGCACTTCGAGGCTCACCTCGTCGACGGCTGTCACGCCGCCAAACTGCTTGGCGACACCGTCGACACGAAGCTGAACCTGGCCAGCAGCCAACTGAAGTTTCCCTCCAGAAACTCGTTGTCCATGATGCCGATACAATGCGCCACATGCAACCGATGATTCCGGAATTACAGCGCTTCGACGAACTCGAGAAGCGGCCGCCGCAGGCCCGCGAGGCGGCGCTGATGGCCGCGCTGCCCGCCCAGATCGCGCATGCCATGAACGACGCACCGGGTTTCGCCCGCATCCTCGCCGGGGTCAACGCCGCCGGGGTGAACTCGCGCGAGGCGCTCGCCAGGCTGCCCGTGACGCGCAAATCCGAGCTCGGCGATCTGCAAAAAGCGATCCCGCCCCTCGGCGGGCTGAACGCCACGCCGGTGGCAAAGATGGCGAAGCTGTTCGTCTCGCCCGGGCCGATCTTCGAGCCCGAGGGGAGTTCAGACGACTGGTGGCGGACGGCCCGCGCCCTGCATGCCATCGGACTGCGCGCGGGCGACCTCGTCATCAATACGCTCGCCTACCATTTCATGCCGGCAGGCTCGATGTTCGAGAGCGGGGCGAAGGCGATCGGCTGCACCGTGGTGCCGGCCGGCACCGGACAGACCGAGATGCAGGTCTCGACGATCCGCGACCTCGGAATCTCGAGCTATGTTGGCACGCCCTCGTTCCTCAAGCTCATCGTCGAGAAGGCGGACGAAATGAAGGCGGATATCTCGTGCCTGAAGAAGGCGCTGGTCGGCGCCGAATACCTGCCGCCCGCGCTGCGCAGCGCCATGCAGGGGCGCGGCATTACGGTATTGCAGATGTACGGCACCGCGGATCTCGGCTTGATCGCCTACGAGACGCATGCGCCGGACGGCTCGGTAAACGAAGGCATGATCCTGGAAGAAGCACTGGTACTTGAGATCGTGCGGCCCGGCACCGGCGACCCGGTCGCGCCGGGCGAGGTGGGCGAAGTGGTGATCACCACCTTCAACACCGACTACCCCCTCATCCGCTTCGCGACCGGCGATCTCTCGGCGGTGCTCGATGTGCCCAGCCCTTGCGGCCGCACCAACGTGCGCATCAAGGGCTGGATGGGCCGCGCCGATCAGACCACAAAGGTGCGGGGCATGTTCGTGACGCCGAAGCAGGTGAACGAGATTGCGCGCCGCCATCCGGAGGTCAAGCGCGCGCGGCTCGTGATCGATGGCGAGACCGGCGCGGAGCGCATGACGCTCAAATGCGAGGTGACGCAGACGCCGGCCGCCTTGAAGGAGGCTCTGGTGGCCTCGATCCGCGATGTCACCACACTGCGCGGCGAGGTGGAACTGGTCGCGCCGGGCAGCTTGCCAAACGACGGCAAGGTGATCGACGACCTCAGGAAATACGTCTAGGCAAGGGGCGGCACGGGGATTTCGGCGATCTCTGAGATTTAGAGGAACACCGTTCCCCCATCGACCATGATGGTCTGGCCGGTGACGAAGCGGCTCGCGTCCGAGGCAAGGTAGATGATCGTGCCGGTCAGGTCGTCCGTTTCGAGGTTGCGCTGCAACGATTGGCCCGAGGCGATCACCTGCTTCGCCTTCTCCAGTTTGTCGCCGAAGAATTCCCGGGTGCCTTCGGTCATCACCGCCGAAGGTGCAACCGCGTTGACCCGGATCCAGTCGCGCCCGAGCTCGCGCGCAAGCGAGCGGGTCATGGCGATGACCGCGCCCTTGGAGACCGAGTAATCCAGCGCGTAGGGCAGGCCGTAGAGCGGCGCGAGCGAGGAAATGTTGATTACCGAGCCCGATTTCTGCGCGCGCATGAGGGGCACTATGGCGCGGCAGCAGTTCCATACGCCCTTGATATTGACCTGCATTACGCGGTCCCACTGCGCCTCATCCAGCTGGTCGAAACGCCCGCCTTTCAAATTGGCATAGAGCGCGGCGTTGTTCACCAGCGCGTCGACACGACCGAATTCCTTCATCGCCGCGCCGGCCATCGCCTGGCAGGAAGAGAAGTTCGCGACATCGAGCGCCATCGAAAGCACGCGGCCGCCGCCCGCGCGGATCGCCGACGCGGTGTCGGCGCAGTCGCGCACGTCGCCCGCGACCACGGCGGCACCTTCGCGCGCCAGTGCCTCGGCGTAGGCGCGGCCGAGGCCGCGCGCGGCGCCCGTGACTATGGCGACCTTGTCCTTGAGTTGCATGGAATTTTCTCCCTGCGCTTACTATAACGAGTATTGATTCTCCTATCCGTAATCCGAGTACGCCGACGCTCTAAGCGCGCTCGCCGACAAGGCGATGTACGCCGCGAAAGCGGCGCAGGGTCAGCGCTACGCGTTTTTCGGCGCGGCTTGAGGCCTAGAAGCCCGTTTTCGACTTGAACAAGAACTGGTAGGACTTCACGCCGGGTTCGCGCTCGAGGGGAAACGCGAAATCTACGTGCAGAGTCGTGCCGGAGGAGGAGCGCGAACTGAGAAGTCGCAGGCCGAAACCGACGTCCGACGACCATTGGTTTCCCGCGGGCTTCTGGTACGGGCCTGCCCAGGCCCGGCCGATGTCGTAAAACACGGCGCCGCCGACGCGGATCAGGCGAAACGGGTACCAGTCCGTATAAAAGCGCCGCTCGGCGGTGAACAGCACGCGCCGCGCGCCCAGCTGGTAGTTGGCCGGATAGCCGCGCAGCCCGGTGTCACCGCCCAGCGACAGGTACTGCGTGGCGTCGGAGAACTTCGTGGCGTCGCCGGCGAGGGACAGGTAGTACAGCGTTCTGTCGGCGCGCCGACGGTAGTAGCGCGCCGCGGCGCTCAGGCTCTGGCGGTCGCTGCGGCCGTCCGCGTACTCGCCGGAGAGCGATGCCGAGGCGAGCAGGGTGCCGTAGGTGCCGACGTAAGTGCCCTTGCTCAGGCTGCCCGAATACTGCGACACCGTCTGCGTCGAGCCCAGCCCGGTCGAGGTGCGGCCGAACACCAGGGAGGATTGCCAGCCGAGCAGGAGATACTCGGGGCGCCCGATCTGGTTGAGGTTGCTGACCTCGCGGAATTCGTCCTGCACTACTTGGTAGCTCAAATACGGCGCGACCAGCGTGCGGTCGGCAGGCAATTGCGCCGGCGCGGCGCGGCCCGGTTCGGCTTGGTACGCGGTGTGCTCGTAGCTCAGGCCGGCGCTGACGCGATGCACCCACCCGCGGACCAGGCCCTGCGACCATCCGAGCGTGCCATCGGCGCGTTCCTGGTGGCGCCGGTACTGTGCGGCAATCGCGCCGCCGGCGTAGCTGTCCACCAGGCGGTTGTCCTTCGTGCTCGAGGCGCCGGCCGCCCAGCGGCTGTCGAGCGCGTAAAACGGGCGGTTGACCGCTACGGAGCTGCCGGAACCCTCGTTGAAGTGAGACTGGCTGTAGCCGATGCTGGTATGGCCGTCGAAAGCGAAGGGATAGGCGAAACTGATGTTCACGCCGCGGCGCGTGCCGCCCGCGGTGCTGACGGCAGAGCTGCTGCTCGAGGCAATGCTGAAGCGCATGCCGGTGCCGAACAGATTGTCGTCGCTCAGGTCCGCGCCGCCGCTGGTGGTTCCGCCGGCGTAACCGACGCTGGCGCCGACCTGGAGGGACCAGGAGTCGCGTGTCCTCACCTCGAGGTCGACGACGCCGTCGCGCCACGCGATCGGCCGTATCGCCGCTTCATACAGGAATGAATTGCCGCGCAGCAGGCGCTCGGTCTCCTCGATGACGCGCACCGACAGGCGCTCCCCGCTCCTGAACAGGAGCTGGTGGCGGAGGGTCTCGGGGCGCGTCTGGATGTGCAGCCAGTTGGCGGCGCGAAACAGCCAGTTGTTCTCCTTGGGGTCGTCGAGATCGAATATGTTCTGCGCATTGATGCGGATTTCGCCAATCACCGCGCCGGCGGCCTCCAGCGCTGCAAGCGAGGGGATTGCCGCGAGCGTCGCGGGATCCTGCGCCGGCGCTGGCGGCGCAATCCACGCCAGGATCGCGAGGAGCCCGGCTCGCACCCGCAACGGCGACGGGAGCCTCAAAGGCACCGGGGTCAAGCAGCAGGCTTGGATCGCGGCCGCCAGTTGCGCGCCGCGTCAGCGCAGAATTCGGCGAGGCTCGCCAGCACGCTGCGCACCGCCTCGTTGGCGGCCACCACGCCACCGTAGGGATCCTCGCTCGGCGCCGTCGCGACGGCTTCGAATTCGCGCGTCGCGACCACCTCGCGGGTGGCGGTGTCCAGGAGCGTGGCGTGCAGCGTGAAGCGCACGCGGCTGGGGTTTCCCAGGAATTCGTGCTGCAGCCGCCTGACTTGCGTATCCAGCCGCAACTCGCCCGAGGCGATGCTCGGCGTCAGCACGACGGCGCCGAATGCGCCGCTGCGCGCCGTCGCCGCGACGATGAGCGGCGCCAGCATGCGCGCCGGCGTATCGACCCATTCGTTGTGCGCAAAGTACTCCAGCGTGTGCGCCTTGCGCACGTAAAGGATGCGCTGGCTGTCGAAGCCCGCCGCTGCGCCCGGCGGGCTAACCACCAGCGTCGGCGCGGTGCCCGCAGCCGGGGCGGGTGCAGGCAACTCAGCGGCGACGCGGTCGAGCGAGTGAATGTTGGGATGCGGCGCGCTCGTCGGATTCAGCGCCGCGCAACCGCAGGCGAGGCTCGCCGCCAGGCTTGCGGCCCAGCGCGCTGCGCGGTTCATTCGCCGGGTCCCGGCGGCACCGGCCGGCGGCCCCACAGCAGTCCGCCGGGGCTGCCTTCGACTTTCTCGCTCAGCCGGCGCAACGAGGCCGAGAGCACGTTCAACTCGCCCAGCAGGCGCTCCAGCTCCGGCAGCGCCTCCCCGGTGAAGCGCTTCATGTCGGCGCCCAGCGCATCGACGGTCTTGCCCGCGTTGGCGCTGGCGGTTGCCGTCTCGTTGCTCATGCGCTCGAACGCTTCGGCGCTGCGGCCCACCTGCGCCACGACCGGGCCGAGCTGGGCGCTCGCGCGGGCGCTGTTGTCGAAGGTGCGCGCGGCATTGGCGAGGCCGGCGTCGATCGCGCTCTGGTTCGCGGCGAGCGTCCCGGCAACGGCCGACAGGTCGGCCAGCGTGCTCTTGAACGACGCAAGGTTGTCGTCGCTGAGGATCTTGTTGATGTTCTCCGACGTGGCGTCGAGCTTGGCGAGCACGGTGGTCAGCACGTTCTCCAGGCGCGCAGCCAGCGAGGGCTTGGTGCGGATCACCGGAAGCTCACCCGGCGCCGACGCGCGCAACGGCGGCGAGGCGAGGGTGCCGCCGTCCAGTTCGACGTAAGCGATGCCGGTGAGTCCCTGGGTCTTCAACACCGCCTCGGTGTCTTCCTTGATCGGCGTGCCGCGCTCGATCGCGAACAGGAGGCGCACCTGCTCCGGGTT
>DASTTC010000387.1:0-3941 GCA_035760345.1 Burkholderiales bacterium
TCGATCTGCGAACCACGCAGGCCATCGCGGTGCCGAAGGCCCCGCCGCCGATCACGCCGATTCGTGCCATGGGATTAGCATCTTAGTATGAGTCTCACGCTCGCCATCGACCAGGGCACGCACGCGAGCCGCGCGCTGGTGGTGGATCGCACGGGCCGCATCCTCACGCAGGGAACTTGCGGCATCGGCCTCACGCACCCGCAGCCGGACTGGGCGGAGCAGGACGGCGAGGAGGTGGTGGCCTCGATCCTGGACGCGGTGGCGCAAGCCGTTTCGCAGCTCGGCGCACGCAAGTCCGAGATCGCCTGCGCCGGGCTCGCCAGCCAGCGCTCGAACGTGGTGTGCTGGGACCGCCAAACCGGCAAGGCACTGTCGCCGATCTTTTCCTGGCAGGACCGGCGCGCGCACCAGTGGATTTCGAGCCTGGAAGCGGCGCACGGCGACGCCGTGCACCGCAAGACCGGCCTGTACCTCTCGCCGCACTACGGCGCGAGCAAATTGCGCTGGGCGCTCGATCACCTGCCCGCGGTGCGCGCCGCGCTCGAGGCGGGCGCGCTCGCCTGGGGCCCGATGGCGAGTTTCCTGACCTTTCGCCTGCTCAAGCAGCGGCCGTTGCTCGCCGAGCCGCAATGCGCCGCGCGTACGCAGCTGTGGAACATCCACGAGCGCGACTGGGATCCGGAGTTGCTCGCGCTTTTCGGTTTGCCGGCCGGCTTCCTGCCGCAAAGCGTGCCGACGATCCATGCCTGGGGGACGCTCGAGGCGTCCGGCCTCTCGGTGCCGCTCGCCGCGGTCAACGGCGACCAGTCGGCCGCGGTGTTCGCGTTCGGCTGGCCGGAGGAAGACTGCGCCTACGTCAACATCGGCACCAGCGCCTTCGTGCAGCGCGCGCTTACGCGCATCCCCGGCCACGTGCCGCGCCAGCTCACCGGCATCATCCTCGCCGATCGCGACGTCACGGTGTACATGGTGGAGGGCAACGTCAACGGCGCGGGCACGGCGCTCGCCTGGCTCGAGCAGACGCAGGGCGTCCGGGACGTCACCGCACAGCTTCCCGCCTGGCTGTCGCGCTTTGAGCCGCCGCCGCTGTTCCTCAACGGCGTCGCCGGCCTGGGTGGGCCGTTCTGGAAAGCCGACTTCGTCTCGCGCTTCGAAGGCGAGGGCGAGCCCTGGCAGAAGGCGGTGGCGGTGGTGGAGAGCATGGCGTTCCTGCTGCAGGCGAACATCGACCACATGGCGCGTTTCGTGCCGCTCGCGCGGCGCATGCGCGTCTCCGGCGGCGTGTCGCGCCTCGACGGCCTGTGCCGGCGGCTCGCGTCGGTCAGCGGCTTGCCGGTGCACCGGCGCAACGATCCCGAGGCGAGCGCGCGCGGCATCGCCTTTCTCGCTGCCGGCCGGCCCGCAGGATGGAACACCGCGCCGGTGGCGGACACGTTCGAGCCGGCGCCCGACCCGGCGTTGCGCGAGCGCTACCAGCGCTGGCTGGAGCGGATGCAGCAAGCAAGCGGCGTGCGCATCGTTTGATGCGCGCTAGCGCAGCAGCGAGCCCGCGGCTTCACCGAAGCTCTGCAGCGGCCCGAGCGGATTGCGCGTCACCTCCTTCTCGTGGATGCGCGGCTGGCCGCCGTTCACCGTGTACACCACGGTCTCGCCGACGAACAGGATCAGCGCATTGAACGTCCAGCCGGTGATGTCGGTCTCGCGGCGGAAGTAGAACGAGTCCAGCCAGAAGTTGCCGATGCGCTTGCGGTAGTTGCGCCGCACGAAGATCGCGTAGCCGGTGCAGTCGTTGCCCGCCGCCAGGCACGCGCGGATGCCGGCGTCGAGGTCCTGCGCCTCGACCGCGCTGCCCACAACGAAACGTTGCATCACGTCCGGCAGGCCGAGGATGGTGACCGCGGCGTTTTGCAGGGGATCGATGCCCGCTGCGGCGAGGTCGGCGCGTGTGGTCGTCTTCGGCACGATGCGCTCGATGGCGTCGCGCGCCTCCTCGAAGCTCTCCCAGGCCTGCTGGGTGGCGACGTCGGCGCTCGGCAGCAGCGACACGCAGCCGGCCAGGCCGGCCGCGGCAAGCAACGTCGCATACCGCATGGCGCGTTGCAGTCGCATGAGGTCAGCCTAAAAAACCCAGGCGGCACACGGTTGACGTAGGTCAATCCCCTCGGGCACGTAGCGGGCATCATAGCCTGAAGCCACCCGGAGTTGACCATGCCCTACAAGACGATCCTCGTGCACCTCGACCACCGTCCGCGCAGCGATGAGCGCCTGGCGCTGGCCGGCGCGCTGGCCGAACAGTTCGACGCCCACCTGGTGGGCCTGTTCGCGCCGGGTGCGGCGCGCCTGCCGTCTTATGCCCTGGCCGAAGGCGGCCCGCTGCTGCGCGAGATGCTCGACAAGCGCCGTGCCGATGTGCTGCGCGAGGCGGAGTCGAAATTCCGCAAATTCGCGCAGCGCAACGGCGGCGAGCGCGCCGAATGGCGCGCTTCGCAAGCCGACCCGGCGGCGGCGATGCGCCTCTCGGCGCGCTACGCCGACCTGATCGTGGCGGGCCAGCCCGAGGCCGATGACGAAGGCGAACTGCGCGGCCTGGGCGACGAGCTGGCGCTGTCGGCCGGCCGGCCGGTGCTGTTCGTGCCCTATGCGGGGCGCTTCGCCAAGCTGGGCATGCGGGTGCTGGTCGCCTGGGACGGCGGGCGCGAGGCGGCGCGCGCAGTGAGCGACGCGTTGCCGTTCCTGCAGCGCGCCGAGGCGGTCGAGGTGGTGGTATTCGATCCCGAGCGCGCCCCGCGCAAGCACGGCGAGCAGCCGGGGGCGGACATCGGGCTGTACCTCGCGCGCCACGGCGTGAAAGTGGCAGTGGCGCGCCAGAGCGGCGCCGGGTACGCGGTCGGCTCCCAGATCCTGTCCCGTGCCGCCGACACCAGCGCCGACCTGATCGTCATGGGCGGCTATGGCCATGCGCGGGTGCGCGAGCTGATGCTCGGCGGCGTCACGCGCACCATGATGGAATCGATGACCGTGCCGGTGCTGATGTCGCACTGAGCTAGCGCTGCTCGGGCGGCTCCAGCGCGCGGCACGGGCCCAGCACCGTCATCAGGACGATGGCGTGGCGCAGGTCCTGCCGGGTGCGAAACAGCCGGCGCGTCGCGGCCGGCCGCGACGGCGGCGGGACCCCCCGGGGCACCGGCCGTTGCTCGGGCACCTGCGTCGCTGCGACCGGCGCGGCGGGTAGCCGGCCCCAGATGTCCTCGAGCGCGTCTTCCTGCGCAACGGGCGGCGCCTGCGCGGCCTCGCGTTGCGCCGCCTCCTGCTGCTCGCGCGCCTTTTTCGCCAGCCGCTGCGCGAGGTAATTGAACAGCAGGAAGCCGGCGATGATCAGGCCGTAGACCAGCAGCTCGGAACCGGATTTGCCCATGGCGGCCTGCGGCTACTTCTTCGGCGCGCCGGGCGTGCCTTCCCCGGTGCCCGCGATCACGCCGCGCATTTCCGTATCCGCGCGCAGGTTCTGCATGCGGTAGTAGTCCATGATGCCGAGGTTGCCCTGGCGGAAGGCTTCGGCCATGGCGCGCGGCACCTCGGCCTCGGATTCCACGACGCGCGCGCGCATCTCCTGCTCGAGCGCCACCGCCATCGCGCGGCGCTCCTCGGCCTTCGCCTGCGCGATCTGCTTGTCGGCGTTGGCCTGGTCGATCTGGAGCTTCGCGCCGATGTTCTCGCCCACGTCGACGTCGGCGATGTCGATCGACAGGATTTCGTAGGCGCTGCCGGCATCGAGTCCCTTGGACAGGATGTGCTTGGAGATATGGTCGGGATTCTCCAGCACGCTCTTGTGGTTCACCGCCGAGCCGATGGTGCTCACCATGCCCTCGCCGACGCGCGCGATGATGGTCTCCTCGCCCGCGCCGCCCACCAGCCGGTCGATGTTGGTGCGCACCGTGACG
>DASTTC010000388.1:0-11214 GCA_035760345.1 Burkholderiales bacterium
CAGCAGCAGGCTCGAGGGCCAGACGGACATCACCGCCAGCACGGTCACGCCGAGGGCCGTGCCGGCGAAACTCGCGCTTACCGTGTTGCGATAGCCGAAGCGCTCCGCCACCAGGCCGCTCATCGACACCGACACCACTGAGAGCATGCCGGTGATGCCAAAGGCCGTGGCGGCGGTGATCGGCGAAAATCCCAGATCGATGAAATACACCACGGCCTGTACCAGGACCGCGAACATGGCGGTGGCCGTGAAAAAGAACACCTGCACGAGCGCCCAGAAGGTGCGCGTGCGCACGGCTGCGCGCACCTTCCAGCCCTCGCCCGCGGCGCGCGCTCGCTGCGCGCTCACGCTGTCCTGAAGCCCGGCGACATACTTGCGCCACGGCACGCCGAACGCAGCATAGGGCACCGCGAGCAGCATGACCCCGGCCAGGATCTGGTAGGCCGTGCGCCATCCCAATTGGCCAATCAGCCACTGCGACAGGGGCACCAGCACCAGCACCCCCATGCCGGTGGCCGAGAATGCGATGCCGATTGCCGTGGACAGGCGGGCCCGGAACCAGCGGGTGAGCAAGGCCGACGCCGGCACCATGCCGACGAGGCCTACGCCCACGCCGATCATCACGCCGACGAACAGATAGAACTGCCACAGGTTGCCCAGGCTCGACGCGAGGTAGAAAGCGGCCGACAGGCACAACAATCCCGAGGTGTACGTGACGCGCGGGCCGAAGCGGTCGAACAGCGTGCCGGCGAACGGCGCGATGAATGCGCCCACCAGCAGGTACATGGAGTACACGCTGGTGAGCTGCGAGCGCGCCCAGCCGAACTCGCGCTCCAGCGGCAGCAGGAATACGGCATAGGTGTCGCCGCTGCCGCGGCCCAGCAGGTTGAACAGGAACACGGTCGCCAGGACGGCGACCGCGCTGCGCTCCTGCGCCGTCAATGCTGCGCCGGCTCGAGTCCGTACACCTGGCGCAGGTACGCGAGGTAGCGTACGTCCTTGCTGACCGTCTTGCCGGGCGCATCGGAAACCTTGGCCACCGGCTGGCCGTTGCATTCGATCATTTTGATGACGATGTTGATCGGCTCGAAGCCCAGATCGTTGGTGAGGTTGGTGCCGATGCCGAAGGACGTCTTGGCGCGACCGCGAAAGCGGCGCGCGATGTCGATGGCGAGCTGGAACGACAGCTGGTCGGAGAAGATCAGGCTCTTGGTGCGCGCGTCCACCCGGTTCTTCTCGTAGTGCGCAATCAGCTTCTCGCCCCACTCGAAGGGATCCCCCGAGTCATGGCGCGCGCCATCGAAGAGCTTGCAGAAATACATGTCGAAATCGCGCAGGAACGCGTCCATGCCGTAGGTATCGGACAGCGCGATACCCAGGTCGCCACGGTACTCCTGGGCCCATTTGTCGAACGCGAATACCTGCGCGTCGCGCAGCCGGGGTCCCAGCGCCTGGCAGGCCTGCATGTACTCGTGCGCCATGGTCCCGAGCGGCGTCACGCGATGCCGCATCGCGAGCAGCACGTTGGAGGTGCCGGCGAAATGCACCGGCAAGTCCCGCTTGAGCGTCTGGATCACCTCTTCATGCCAGGCGAGCGAGAAGCGCCGCCGGGTGCCGAAATCCGAGATCCGGATGAGCAGCTCGGGGTCCACGCTGCGCAGCAGCGCCATCTTGGCGCCCAGGCGGCTGCGACCCTCGGCCAGGTCGGCGCGGGTCTGGGTGCGCCTGAAGTAGACCTCGGAGACGATGGCGAGGACCGGGATCTCGTACAGGATGGTGTGCAACCACGGCCCGCGGATCGTGATGTCGATCTCGCCGGCGCTCGAGGCGGGCGTGATGCTGATGTACTTCTGGTTGAATTGAAACAGGCCCAGGAAGTCGACGAAATCCGACTTCATGAAACGCATGGCGCGCAGGTAGTCGAGCTCCGCGTCGCTGAAGCGCAGCCGGCACAGCTGCGCCACCTCGCGGGCGATTTCCTCGGCGTGCGGCGCGAGGTCGATCCCCGGGGTGCGGCACTTGAAGCGGTACTCGACCTGCGCGCCCGGAAAGTGATGCAGCACCACCTGCATCATGGTGAACTTGTACAGGTCCGTATCGAGCAACGAGCCGATGATCATGCGCGGATTCTACCGGCAGGGCGCCCGCAGGACCGCGCGCCGGCCCCCGGGGCTCGCTTGCACCCGATCCAATACTGGATATACTTCCATGACTGTAAGAAGTCACAGTACACGGTAAAGGATGCCGACATGGGTGCCATCGAACCGCTGACCGAACGCCAGGGCGAGATCCTCAGGCTGATCCGCGACATGACCGAGGCCTCGGGCTTTCCGCCCACGCGCGCCGAAATTGCCGAGAAGATGGGCTTCCGCTCGGTGAACGCCGCCGAGCAGCACCTGCGAGCGCTGGAGCGCAAAGGTGCGCTGGAGATCCTGCAGGGCGCTTCGCGGGGCCTGCGCGTCCGTGAGAAGTCTGCCGCGCGCATGGGGCGCCTGATGGATCTTCCGGTGGTGGGTCGCGTGGCGGCGGGCAGCCCGATACTCGCCGAAGAACACCTGCAGGGGCGCTACCAGATCGACCCCAACCTGTTCACGCCACGCGCTGACTATCTGCTGCGCGTGCGCGGCCTGTCGATGCGCGACGCCGGCATTCTCGAAGGGGACCTGCTTGCGGTACACCGCACCTCCGAGGCACGCAGCGGGCAGGTGGTCGTGGCGCGCCTTGCCGATGAAGTCACGGTGAAGCGATTCCGCCGCCGCGGGCACGCCGTGCAACTGCTGCCGGAGAACGCGGACTTCGCGCCGATCGAAGTGGACCTGCGCCGTGACGCATTTGCCATCGAAGGCGTGGCGGTCGGGGTCATTCGCAGCGGCAGAAGCCTCTAGGCGCGACGGACGGGCGCCCGCCTGCCGATATAATTGGGGCGGATCCTACCGCTCCCCCATGAGTTCCAGCCGCGCAGCGCCCTCGCCGGGCGCGCCTTCCAGTTCTGCCCATCCGCGCGACGGCTTCGACCCCCAGCGCGTGCTGGCCGACCGTGTGGAGCAGCTCTACAGCCAGATGCCGCTCAGCATGCTGGCCACGTTGGCCATCGGCGGCATCGCCACCTATGAACTGTGGGATGAACGAACGCGCGACCTGGTGCTGTTCTGGTGGGGCCTCGTTCTGCTGGTCACCGCCGCGCGCGCCGTGCTTTATTTCGGCTACCGCGCCAGCACCCGCAAGCTGGGCGAAGGCGCGCAATGGCTGCGCTGGCTGGCGATCAGCGCGCTCGCCAACGGCGTCATCTGGGGTTTTGCCGGCGCCGTGTTCTTTCCTTCCCATACGGACGAGCAGCAGGTGTTCCTCGCCTTCCTGCTCGCTGGCATTACCTCGGCGGGGATCCCCGCCTATGCCGCGTCATGGCCCATGTTTGCCGTCTACGCCGCCGCCATCGTGCTGCCCTTCACTTATGTCTTGGCGAGCTTTGGCAACCGTTTGTTCGCCGAGATCGCGTTGCTGGTTCCGCTGTTCTACCTCGCGAACGTCGGCATCGCCTACCGCCTGAACCGCGTGTTCCTGTCCGGCTACCGGCTACGCCACGCCTACGACCGCTTGACGGACGATTACACCCGACTCAACAGGCAGCTCGAGCAGCAGATCGAGGATCTCCTGGAAGCGCGCCAGGAGGTGGAGGCCTCGGGCCGCAAGCTCGCGCTGTTCGCGGAGCGCGCCCCCATCGCCGTGTTCGAGATGGACGCGAACTCCACCATCCTGGAGATCAATCCGGCCGCGGAGGACCTGCTCGGCTATCCTGCACTGGAGTTGATCGGCCGCAGCGCGCTGCACGCCCTGTTCCCGACGGACGAAGCGACCTTCAATGCCCAGTGGTGGGCCCGGTTCATCGCGGACAAGCAGCCTGCCAACCGCATCCGGGCACGCTGCCTGCGCCGGGATGGCCTGGAACTGGTGTGCGAGTTCACCCTCACGCCGTTGATCAACGATGCCGGCGACCTGGTGTCCACCATCGCGCAGTGCCAGGACATCACGCAGCAGCTGGAAGCCGAGCGGTTGAAAAAGGAATTCACCTCCACGCTGTCCCACGAGTTGCGTACCCCGCTCACCTCGATCATCGGCTCCCTGCAGCTGGTGAACAGCGGCGTGATCGGCGAGGTCACGGGGGAGGTGTCCGAGCTGACACTGGTCGCCGAGCGCAATGCACAGCGACTGTTCGATCTCATCAACGATCTGCTCGACATCGACAAGATCGAGTCCGGCAAGTTCACGCTGTTCCCGGAAGAGGTGTCGATCGGCGAGCTGGTACAGGAGTCGCTGATCCTCAACAAGTCGTTCGCCGACCGCTACAGGGTCGCCCTGGTGGTGCGTGGCGAACTCTCGCCGGCCCGCGTGCGCGCCGACCGCAAGCGCCTCATGCAGGTGATGACCAACTTGCTGTCGAATGCGGTCAAATTTTCGCCGGAAGGGGCCGCGGTGGAAATAGGCGCGAGCAGCGCCGAGGGCATGGTGCGGGTCGAAATCAGCGACCGCGGATCCGGCATCCCCGAGGACTTCCACCACCGCATGTTCACGCGATTCGCGCAGGCGGACTCCACGGCGACGCGCAACAAGGGCGGCACGGGCCTCGGTCTGGCGATCTGCCGCCGCCTGGTCGAACTGATGGACGGTCGCATCGGCTTCGAGAACCGCTCCGGCGGCGGTACGATCTTTCACTTCGAGCTGCCGATGCCCGTGCCCGCTCCCGCGCGCTGACCCGGAGGAGGCTCATGCCCGAACGTGAACTGCACAAGATCTGCTACGTGGAAGACGACGAGGATATCCAGCGCATCGCGAGACTGTCCCTCGAGCGCGTGGGCAAGATGCAGGTCGAAATCGTCGGTGATCCGATGCTCGCCATCGACGCGATCCTCGCGTTCCGGCCGGACCTGGTCCTGCTGGACTGGATGATGCCGGTCATGGACGGGCCCACGCTGTTCAAGCGCATGCGCGAAACCCCCGAGCTGCGCGACCTGCCCGTCGTCTTCATCACCGCGAAAGCGTCGCACCGGGAGCTGGAGGAACTGCGCGACATGGGCGCCGCAGGCGTCCTGTCCAAGCCGTTCGCGCCGAAGGAGCTGCCCGACCAACTGCGAGCCATCTGGCGCGCGCTGCCCTAGCGCTCGCCGGCCGCGCCGGCGTCAGTGGTCGATGACTTCCCGGAGCGACACGCCGGCGCGACCGTACTCGAGGGTGCGACGGATGCGGTAAGGCTCGTCGGCCGAGGATTTCGGCAGCTTGGCCAGGTTGAGGAACTTCTGCGGCCGCAGCGCCTGGCCCTGCGCGTCGCGCACCACCATCACCTTCGGTTGCAGGCGCTGCTCCACGTTCTGGGCGATGACGACGCCGATTTCGCCGCTGTTCAGCTCGACGACGCTGCCCACCGGGAAGTAGCCGACGCAGCGGATGAACTGCTCCACCAGCACGGGGTGGAACATCCGGCTGCGCGTCCGGAACAGCAGGTTGAGCGCGTTGGAAGGCGACATCGCCTCGGCGTACGGTCGCTTGACCGTGAGCGCATCGAAGGTATCGACGATCCCGGCGATCGCGCCAATAACCCCCAAGGCATCGCCCTTCAGCCCTCGCGGATACCCGGAGCCGTCGTACCGCTCGTGGTGCAGGGACGCCAGCGTTGCCACGGCGGGCGGGAGGCCGCTGGTCTTCGCCAGGATTTCGCTGCCACGCGCCACATGGCTGCGTACGACCTTGTATTCGGCAGGCTCCAGCCGCCCGGCCTTCTGCAGCATCGCCGGGGGCAGTTCCAGCATGCCGATGTCCTGCAGCAATCCGACCAGCCCGGCCAGCTCGATGTCCTCCTCGCTCATGCCGAGAAAGCGCGCGAACGCGATCATGTAGACGGAAACATCGACCGCCCGCTCGAGCTGGTACCCGCCCCGCTCCCGCATGGCGGCGAAGAGCATCAAGGCGTCCGGATTGCGCAACATGCTGGCGGTCATGTTGCCGACCGCCGTGCGCGCCTGCGACGATTCGAGCATGCTGCCGGCCTGGACGCGCTGGAAGACGTCCTCCAGCGCCACCCGCCCGCTCGCCAGGGATTCACGCGCCTTCGGCCATTCGGCCTCCGGTTCGACGTTCTCACGATAGACGACCCGCCCGGTCCCCGGCAATGCGCTCGCGTCCGTGGTGGCGCCACCCGCAGGCGCCGGCGTCAAGCCGTCCGGGTCGGCCTTCTCCGTGTCGATGAATACTTCCCGGCAATGTCGCTTGAGATCATCGAGTTCCTGCTGGGTGCGCAGCACGAATCCCTGGTAGAGGAACGGCGTGCCCAGCCAGGGCCGGTCCAGGCCCCCGACAAACATGCCGAACTGCAGTTCCTCGACCGGAATCCGCTTCTTCATCGCGCCCCGCGCAAAAAAATACGGCTATTGGCCCTGATAGAACTTGCGCGACAGGTGGCCGATGACCTCGTCGGCGTTGCGAAAGCGTGCATCGCGGTCCTTCTCCAGCAACTTGTCGAACAGCCGCTGGTAGCGCTCCAGGCGCTCGGGCAGGCCTGGCGGCGGCGTATTCAGATGGTGCAAGGCCACTTCCACAGCGGTATCGCCCTCGAACAGGTGTGACCCCAGCATCATTTGATACAGCAGCACACCGGCACTGTAAATGTCGGTTCGCAGATCGAGCGCCCTGCCCTGTACCTGCTCCGGACTCATGTAGCGCGGCGTGCCCAGGATCTCGCCCTTGTTGGTCTGGTCGATGGAATCCACATGCTTGGCGATGCCGAAATCGACGATCGCCAGGCTGCCGTCGGAGCGGAACATCAGGTTCTGCGGCTTGAGGTCCCGATGCAAAATGCCCTGCTCGTGGATGTCACCCAGCGCGAACATCAGCTCGCGGAACAGGCGCAGCGCCTCCTCGGTGGGCAGCGCCTTTCCGCCCAGGCGCTTATTGAGATCGCCGCCGTCGAAGAACTCCATCACCAGGTAGGCGTTGTCCTCGGACACGCCGTGCCCGTGGATATGCGCCACGTGTCGACTGCGGATGCGCTCGACCAGGTTGTACTCCTCGATGAAGCGTGCCAGGGATCGCTTATCCTGCGTGATTTCGCTTCGCAGGATCTTCACCACCAGCGGCTCGTCATCCGAATCGCGCGAGGCGAGGTACACGCGGGACATGCCGCCCTCGCCGATCAGGCGCAGCACCTTGATGCCGGGAATCTTGACCCGCGATCCGAGGATGTGGCCTTCCATCCGCGCCGCGATTTCGGGCGGGACGGTCTTCTCGATCTTGTCGTGCGCAACGTCCCGGATCGCCGTGATCAGACGTTCCTTGGTGAGCTCCTGCTTGCGCTGGTACTCGTCCGCGCCCGCTTTCATCGCGCGCACCGCGATGATCTCGTTGCCGGCGCCGGTCAGGAAAATGATCGGCGGGCAGTCGGCGCGCTTCTTCAGCTCCGCCAGCCACTGCAGGCCGTCGCCGCGCCCCAGCATGTAGTCGAGGATGATCACGTCGTAGGCGGACAGCGGAAACTTCGCGTCGGGAACGCTCCGCTCGAGCGGGTCGTACTCTTCGACGTCGCCGGCCGGCCACTGCTGGCGGATGTAGTGCACCAGCAGATTGCGCAGGTCGGGGTCGTCGTCGATGATCAGCACCCTCATGTCGCCACTCCCGCAGTCGCCTGGACCGCATACACCGGGATCGGCTCCAAGCGGCCGCGCAGAGTGACGTCGCCCCGTCCTTCGACCGGGCGCCCGGTCACCAGATGCCGGATGCGCTCGTACACCGGGCCGCACACCAGGACTTCGCCCGCCGCGGCCATCTGCATCAGGCGGGCGGCGGTGTTCACGGGATTGCCGATGATGGTGTAGCTGGCGTAGTGCGCGGAGCCGACGTTGCCGATGATCGCGTCGCCGGCGCAGATGCCGACACCCACGCCCAGGTCGAGCCCATGGCGCTTGCGCCAGGCCAAAGCCACCGGCGCGAATTGGCCGACCATTTCCAGCGCCGTGCGCCAGGCGCGCTCCGCGGCATCCGGCTGCGGGAAAGGGACGTTGAAGCCGACGAGCAGGCTGTCGCCGGCCATGTTGAAAATGGTGCCGTCGTGCTGGTAAGCGGCCTCCGTGAGCACGGCGAAATACTCGTTCAGCATCCCGACCACCGCGCCCACTTCGGTCTTCTCGGTCAGGCGCGTGAACCCGCGCAGGTCCGCGAACAACGCGACCAGGCTGGTACGCTGCGCGCGCCCCTGGAACGGATCTCCCTGCTCGCCTGCGGCATCGGCGATCCGGTCCGCCAGCCGCGGGGAGATATAACGCGAGAACGCCTTGCGGATGGCGTCCTTGCGCTGGACCTCGGCGGCCAGGCGCCGGCTCTCGAGTTCCTTGCGCGTCTCGTGCAATCGCCGCAGCGTCTTGACGCGCGCTACCAGCTCCTCGCGCCTCACCGGCTTGGAAAGGAAATCGTCCGCTCCCGCCTCGATGCCGTGCACGCGGCTTTCGCTGTCCTCGAGCGCCGTGACCAGAACGACCGGGATGAGCGCAGTCGCCTCGTCGTCCTTGAGCTGCCGGCATACGTCGAATCCGCTCGTACCGGGCATCATGACATCGAGCAGTACCAGGTCGGGCGCTGCCGCCGTCACCTGTGAGAGCGCGGACTCGCCGTTACTGGCGCTCTCCACGATCATGCCCTCCGCCTGCAGCATGCGCGCGAGGAAGGCCACCATGTCGGCATCGTCGTCCACGATCAGCACGCGGAAAGGGACGGGTGTCGGGGGCGCACCCGGTCCGCCGGCGCGCTCACTCATAGACGACCTGGACTTTGGATAGATAGTCCGCGTACTCGCTGATGCAGGCGTCGATGGCGCCGCGGTCCGAACCGCGGGCGCCGTCCTCGATGCGCTGGCCGATCTCGGAGACCTGCGCGAAGCCGTAGGAATGGCCAACCCCCTTCATGCGGTGCCCGAGCTGGCGCAGTTGCTCAAAATCCTTCTCGGCGAGCGCGCTGCGGAGCGTCGCGAGCTCCTTTTGCCGGTTCTTCATGAAGACGGGGATCAGGTCCGCCAAGTCCTTTGCGATGGTAACGGTGAGGTCGGAGGCGGTCATTTCGCAGGCGATTATAAGGGGTCGGCCGTCGACTCACGTGCGGGTTTGTCAAAGCCGTCAGGGGCTTAGGGCAGCTCAGTGAAAATCGCGCGAGGGAGCCAGCAACCCGCCGAGCAAGGCGCTGCGATCGGCGAGGCGCCGGGCCATCAGGTGCACGACCTCGCCGTCACGCTCGATCCGTCCGTCCACCGCGAGCAGGCGTGCGCCCAGCAACTCGCGGCGCTGGCGCTCCGCGAGATCCCGCCAGACCACGACATTGACGCAACCGGTTTCGTCCTCCAAGGTCACGAAGATCACGCCGCTCGCGGTGTCGGGGCGCTGGCGGCAGGTCACCAGCCCCGCGGCGCGCGCCCGGCTGCCGTGCGCTAGCGCCTGCACCGCCGCCGCAGGAATCAGGCCCAGGTCGCGCAGGCGCGGGCGCAGGAGCGCAAGCGGATGACGGCCGAGCGTCAGGCCGAGGCTGGCGTAATCGGCCACAACCTCCTCTGCCTCGCCGGGGGCCGGCAAGCGCAGCGCAGGCTCGTCGACGCGCGCCTGGCGCAGCACACCCATCCGCGGCGCCACCCCCGCCGCGGCCCAGTGCGCCTCACGCCGATGTCCGGCGAGCGCAGCCAGGGTGCCGGCCGACGCCAGGCAGCGCAAATCGTGGCGCCCGAGCATCGCGCGACCCGCAAGCTCTTCCACGGCAGTGAATGCACCCTGCGCGCGCACGGCGACGATCCTGTGTCCTGCTGCTTCGCTCAGGCCACCCACCATGCGCAGCCCCAGGCGCAGCGCACCCCCTTCCAGCGTGCAGTCCCAGGCGCTGGCGCAAACGTCGGGGGAACGTACCTCCACGCCGTGGCGGCGCGCATCCTGCACGAGCTGCGAGGGCGCATAGAAACCCATCGGCTGGCTGTTGAGCAGTGCGGCGCAGAACGCCGCCGGGTGGTAGTGCTTCAGCCACGCCGATACGTAGACCAGCAGCGCGAAGCTCGCCGAGTGCGATTCCGGAAAGCCGTACTCGCCGAAACCGAGGATCTGGCGATAGATCGCGTCGGCGAACTCGCGCCGGTACCCCCGCTCGAGCATTCCCTGCACCAGGCGCTGCTCGAACGGCTCGAGCCCGCCCTTTTTCTTCCACGCCGCCATCGAGCGCCGCAGCCGGTCGGCCTCGCCCGGCGTGAAGCCCGCCGCGACCACGGCAAGCTGCATCACCTGCTCCTGGAAGATCGGCACGCCGAGGGTGCGCTCGAGCACGCCCCGCACCGCGTCGCTCGGATACTCGACCGCCTCCTCGCCGCGGCGCCGCCGCAGGTAGGGGTGCACCATGCCGCCCTGGATCGGCCCGGGCCGCACGATCGCCACTTCGATGACCAGGTCGTAGAAGTTCTCCGGGCGCAGGCGCGGCAGCATGCTCATCTGCGCGCGGGACTCGATCTGGAACACGCCGACCGTGTCGGCCCGCTGAATCATCGCGTAGACCGCCGGGTCCTCCGCGGGCACCTCCTGCATCGTCATGCCCAGGGCCTGCAGTGCGCGGCGGATGGCCGAGAGCATGCCGAGCGCGAGCACGTCCACCTTCAGCAGCCCGAGCGCCTCCAGATCGTCCTTGTCCCACTGGATCACGGTGCGCTCGGGCATCGCCGCGTTCTCGATCGGCACGAGCTCGGCGAGCGGCCCCCGCGAGATGACGAAGCCGCCGACATGCTGCGAGAGATGGCGCGGAAAGCCCGCCAGCTCGCCGGCGAGCCGGGCCAGCCGCGCAAGCCCCGGGTCCGAGGGGTCGAGGCCGCTCTGCGCGAGCCGCTCCGGGACCACGCGCTCGCCGTCCCACCACGCGAGCGATTTCGCCGCGCGCTCGACCTGCCCGGCGGGCAGGCCGAGCGCCTTGCCCAGGTCGCGCAAGGCGCTGCGCGGCCGGTAGCAGATCACGGTGGCGGCGAGCGCGGCGCGCTCCCGGCCGTACTTGCCGTAGAGGTACTGGATCACTTCCTCGCGGCGCTGGTGCTCGAAATCGACGTCGATGTCGGGCGGCTCGTCCCGCTCGCGCGACACGAAGCGCTCGAACAGCGTCGACAGGCGGCCCGGATCCACCTCGGTGATGCCGAGCGCGTAGCACACCGCGGAATTCGCCGCCGAG
>DASTTC010000389.1:0-2846 GCA_035760345.1 Burkholderiales bacterium
CACATCTTTCGCCTGCTGGATCCGAAGCTGCGCCCCGAGGACGCGGGCCAGCCCGGCTCGCCGCCGGAGGTCGGCCTGCTCACCTCCGGCTACCAGCTCCTCTCGGAGACGCGCCACGACCAGCTCGAGCCCGCGCTGGAAGTCCTGCGGCGCGGCCTGGAGGGACTCGGACTGCCGCTGCGCAGCTTTGAGTGCGAGTTCGGACCGAGCCAGGCCGAGGTGACGCTCGGCGTGCAGGACGGCCTCGATGCGGCGGACGCCATGGTATTGTTCAGGAGCGCCGCCAAGCAGATCCTGCGCCGCCACGGCTACCACGCGACTTTCATGTGCCGGCCGAAGCTGCCGAACGTCATGTCCTCGGGCTGGCACCTGCACCAGTCGCTCGTCGACCGGCGCGGGGTGAACGCATTCATGTCGAAGAAGGACTTCCTCTCCGGCCTGGGCAAGAACTTCCTCGCCGGCCTCTTGACCCACGCGAGCGCCTCCGCCGCCTTCGCCACGCCTACGCTGAACGGCTACAAGCGCTACCGACCGTATTCGCTTGCGCCCGAGCGCGCGATCTGGGGGCGCGACAATCGCGGCGCCATGCTGCGCGTCCTCGGCGGCCCCGGCGATCCGGCCACGCGCATCGAGAACCGGCTCGGCGAACCGGCGGCGAATCCTTACCTCTATTTCGCCTCGCAGATCGTTTGCGGGATGGACGGGGTGAAGCGCAAGCTCGATCCGGGTGCGCCCGAGCAGACGCCCTACGAGTCGAAGGCGGCGCACCTGCCGCGCTCGCTCGACGAGGCGCTTGCAGCCCTCAAGGACAGCACCGTATTGCGCGAGGGACTGGGCTCGGGCTTCGTGGACTACTATTGCCGCCTCAAGCAAGCCGAGATCGCCCGGTTCCAGCTCGAGGTCTCCGACTGGGAGCACCGCGAATACTTCGACTTATTCTAAATAGGGACAGTCCCCATTCATGAACCAACTGACCCCCACCGGCAAGCTGCGCGTCGGCGTCAACCTCAGCAACTTCCTGCTCGTGCAGCGCAACCCGGACGGCTCGATCCGGGGCATCGTTCCCGATCTCGCCGCGGAGATCGGCCAGCGCATCGGCGCCGAGGTCGAGCTGGTGAAGTACGAGAAAGTGGGCGAGGTCGCCGAGGGTGGCAAGGCGGGCGCCTGGGACGTCGCCTTCATCGGCGCCGAGCCGCAGCGCGCCCAGGACATCGACTTCACCGAGCCGTACGTGGAGATCGAGGCGACCTACCTCGTGCCGCCGGGCTCGCCCATCAAGGCGATCGCCGAGGTCGACCGGGCGGGAGTGCGCATCGCCGTGTCCGACCGCAGCGCCTACGACCTGTGGCTTACGCGCAACATCAAGCACGCCGAACTGAAGCGCGTGGAAGGCCTGGACGCCTCCTTCCAGACCTTCGTGCGCGAGAAGCTCGAAGTACTTGCGGGGCTCAAGCCCAAGCTGCTCGAGGACGCGGCCAAGCTCCCCGGCTCGCGCATCCTCGAAGGCCGCTTCACCGCCGTGCAGCAGGCGATCGGCACGCCCAAGGGCCGCCCCGAGGGCTACGCGTTCCTGCGCAAGTTCGCCGCCGACATCAAGTCGAGCGGCCTGGTGGCTAAGTTGATCGAGCGCCACGGCATCAAGGGCCTCACCGTCGCGCAGTAGTTAAATGGGGACTGTCCCTATTTAGCTTTGCCTCGGGCACGCCGTAGCTCGCCATCAGGTCCTCCACCACCTTGTGGTAGGCGTCCCACGGCGCCTCGCGGAAATTGTGGTTGCGCACGATGAAGGACGCCCCCGCATAGAACTTCTCGTACTGCAGGTGCCGCCCGGCGAACTCCGAGCCGATCAGGTCCCAGGCCAGCTTGTAGAGCTTCATGCGCTCCAGCGCCGGCAGTTGCGGCGTCTGCCAGTAGGTCTCGAACTGCGCCTTCAGCTTTTCGTCGTGCATGACGGTGATGTCCGCGGGCATCTGGAAAATGCCGCCGCCGCACAGTTCGCGCAGCGCATCGATGATCTGCGAGTGGCTCTCGGTGCACCAGTTGAGCGCGGCGTACATGTAGCGCCGATTGAACGTCAGGTAGCCCTGCGGCCAGCTTTCGGCGTCCTGGATCTGCCCCGCGATCATGCCGCCGAGCGCGGCCTCCAGCGCCGAGAAGCGCCCCAGCACCTCGCGCACCGCCGGAATCTCGTGCGCGCCGGAGGCCTGCGCGATCTTGCTGGCGAGGCCGACGATGAGCTGCATCTTGGAGTGGAAGCGCACATTGGACTGGTGGTTGCCGTAGCAGTGCCCCGGCGTCTTGATGTAGACGTCGCGCGCGAGGATCGCGTCCATGTGCACGAACACACGCTCCCAGGGCACCTTGACGTTCTCGCACATCACCATCGAGTCCGACTCGTCGAAGCGCCATGCGAGCGGATTGTCGAACTCGTTCGGCGCGTGCAGCTCGAAGGGCTTGCGCGACCACAGCGTCACGCCCGGCGCGTTCACGCGGATCGCGCAGGTGATGGATTCGGGCAACTGGTCGGGCGCCAGCGGGATCAGGTTGCCGATCCAGATCTCGTTGGCGAACACCGCCCCGGTGGCGAGCATCTTCATGCCGGAGATCACCACGCCGTCGTCGTCTTCGCGCACCACGCGCAGCGTCGGGATCGGGATGTTCTTCTTCACGTAGTACTCCGGATTGCGCGCCGCCTGCGGCGGAATCACCGCATACACGCCGTACACGTCTTCCTTCCTCATGTGCTCGTAGTAGCGCGTGAGGTTGTCGGCGTACTTGCCGAACACCATCGGGTTCATCGCCATGCCGGTCACGAAGCTCGACACGTGGTCGGGCGAGCGCCCGAG
>DASTTC010000390.1:0-12744 GCA_035760345.1 Burkholderiales bacterium
CTCGACCTCGCCGGCGACGACACTTACCGCGTGCGCGCTTTCGGCCAAGGCCTGGGGCTCGCCCATGGCACGGGAATTCTCTGGGACCGCAGCGGCAACGACCGCTACCGGGCGGGCGGACTGCCCGACCCCTTCGAGCGCGGTGGCGGCCTGAGCTTCGCGCAGGGCGCGGCGGTCGGCGTGCGCACGGGGATGGGCGGCGGCATCGGCATCCTGCGCGACGACGCGGGCGATGACGTCTACGAAGCGCAACTGTTTGCGCAGGGGGCGGGCTACTACTACGCGCTCGGCCTGCTTTGGGATCACGACGGCAAAGATCGCTACCGGGCGGCGCGCTACGCGCAGGGCGCCGGCGTGCATGAGGCGGTCGGCGTGCTGCGCGATGAATCCGGCAACGACGATTACGCGCTCACAGTCGGGGTCGGCCAGGGCATCGGCGTCGATCTCGCGGTCGGCGCGCTCGCGGATATGGCGGGCGACGACCGCTACGCGGCGCCAACACTCGCGCAAGGTGCGGCGACGGCGAATGGCGTCGGCATCATGTCGGACAACAGCGGACGCAACGAATGGCGCCTGGACCATCCCCCCGGGCGCGGGAGCGCCGAGTGGGCGCGCGGCCTGCCGAGCGTGGGACTGGTGCTCGGCGATGCGCCCCGGCATCAGACGCCGCCGGTGCACGAATCGCGAAGCGAGGCACCGTGCCCTTCCGCCGATTCGCTGTTGCGGCGGCGGCTGCGCGAGGACGTCGTGACAGCGCTGACGCAAGTACGCGCCGACGATTTCGACCGCTTGTGGCCGCTGGCCGCGGAGTTGCGCTGCGCCCTTGCCGGCGCCGGCGACGCCGAAGCACAGGCGATGTGGGACGGCTTCGAGGACTTGGCGGCAACGCCCTATGCCGGGCTCATCGCCGGCGCGCTGCGCGCGCGGCCCGCGCCGCCGGCGCAGATGCGCCGCCTGATTGCGCAACTTTCAGCCCATCCGTCGTGCGGCGTGCGCACCGCGGCGCTCGGGCTGGATGACACGATCGCCGCCGCACAAGCCGCGTTGCGTTCGAGCTGCTGGCAGCTGCAGGCGCGCGCGCTGAAGATACTGCAAGCGCGCGGCGCCACGCCGGAAGACGCGAGCGCGGTGCCCGGATTCCTGCTTCAGGACTTCTAGGCGAGAGGAAAGCGCTCGGCCGTGGAAATCAAGATCTGGCCATGGCGCGCACATAGACGACCGCCACCGCGCCCCCCAGCGCCGCCCCGGCGATCGCGTCCAGCGCCACGTGCTGGCGCGTCGCCACGGTGGAGCCCAGGATGCCCAGGCTCCACAGGACGTTGCCCACGATCAGCCACCGGGGCGCGTCGAGGTTGCTGAGCTGCGCGTGCAACACCACCGCGGCGAATACGCAGAATGCCGCGTGCAGCGACGGGCAGGCGTTGCCCGACACGTCCACGCTTTTCATGAATTCCAGCGACGGGTACAGCGACCAGTCGATACCGAAGTCGGGCACCTTCGTGGGCAGGAGCATGAAGATCGCCAGCCCGACGGCGCTGATCGCCAGGGAGGCGGCGCCGAACGCGGCCAGGTCCCGGAAATCCCGCGCCAGGGCCGCGGCGAGGCCTATGTACAGCCACAGGGACGCATACAGTGGAAAGCTCAGCGGCTGAAAGCCGATCCAATGGTCGATCCAGATCATGGGCATCACGCTCACTTCGGACAGCGGGTGCCGCATGGCCCAGAAGTACGCAACGAAGAACAGCGCGATGCCGCCCGGAGTCGACAGCGTCTTCAGCCAGAACAGACGGCCGACACGCGCTGCCAGCCGCGAAACAAAAGCGGCGCCCGTGGGCGCCGCTTCCTGACTCATCGCCAAACGGCTACTCGGTGATGTAGTCCGTGATCGGCGTCCACTTGCCGTTCACGATCTGCGACAGGCGCGCGCGGTTGGAGCCCAGGCGCTTGGTCTTGGAAAAGCTCATCGAATCGCCGCCGAACATGTCGCGCGGCGAGGTGAAGTTGTCCAGCGTGTCGATGAACGTGTCCACGGTGAGCTTGGGGCCGGTCCTGTCGGCGACCTGTTTGAAGATGTCGATCACCGTGTAGCCGTACGCCGAGAACACCGCCGGATCCTCGTTGAACTTCGCCTTGTAGCGCTGCGCCCACTCGCGCACGTTCCTCGAGGCGTCGTCGAGGTACGGATTGTTCACCGTGTTGGTCGCGTAAAAGCCGTTCATCGCCGGGCCGCCCAGCTTGTGGATGAGGTCGGTGTAGGCGGCGGACGAGCCCATGAACTCCACGCCCCAGCCGAGCTTGCGCGCCGTGCCGATGGCGCCGAGCGTCTCGCGGATGATGGTGCCGAGCACGACGAAGTCGCAGCCCGCGTCCTTCATTCTCGCCACCTGGGAGGAAAAGTCGGTGGCGCCGCGCTTGTAGGTGGTCTTCTCGACCAGCCCCATCTTCAGTTCCTTGAGGCCGGCTTCCGCGCCCTGCATCACCTCCAGGCCGAAGTCGTCGTCCTGGTACAGGGTGCAGACATTCTTGTAGCCGCGGTTCTTGACCATGTACTTCACCGCCGCGCGCATCTGGTCGAAGTACGGGGCGGCAAAGGAGTACTTCAGCCGATGCAGCGGCTCGTACATCTGGCGCGCCGCCGTGAGCGGAAACAGGTGCGGCACGTTCTTGTCGAACAGGATCGGCATCGAGGCCAGCGCGGTGGGCGTGCCGATGGTGCCGAGCATGGCGAAGATCCTGTCGCGCTGCACCAGCTTCTGCGCGCCAAGCACCGCTTTCTTCGGGTCGTAGCCGTGGTCTTCCACGATGAGCTTGAGTTTGCGGCCGTGGATGCCGCCCTGCACGTTGATCTCCTCGACGCGCATGTCCATGCCGTTCTTGAACTGCTTGGAGAACGCGACGATCGGGCCCGACAGGTCCTGCATGCTGCCGATGACGATCTCGGTCTTCGACACGCCCTGGGTCTGGGCGAGGGCCGCGCCGGCGAACAGGGCAGCGGCTATGCCGATGATGCGTTTCATGGGATATTCCTCCTGTGGTCCGGATTTATATCACGCCGCCGCCCGGTCGGCGTACATGCCCTCGATCAGGTCCCGGTACTTCTCGCTGACGAGCTTTCTCTTGAGCTTCATGGTGGGGGTGAGCTCCTCGTCCTCGGCGCCCAGCTTCGCTTCCAGCAGCCTGAACTTCTTCACCTGCTCCACACGGGCGAAGCCCTTGTTCACCCGGTCGAACTCGCCCTGGATCAGCGCCACGATCTCCGGCCGCCGGCACAAGCTCGCGTAGTTGGTGAAGGGGATGGCCTGCTCCTGGGCGTAGCTCTCCACGTTCTCGTGGTCCACCATCACCAGGGCCGTGAGGTAGGGCCGCTTGTCGCCGATCACCACCGCGTCCGTGATGTAAGGCGAGAACTTGAGCTGGTTCTCGAATTCCGACGGCGTGATGTTCTTGCCGCCGGCGGTGATGATGATGTCCTTCATGCGGTCGGTGATGTAGAAAAAGCCCTCCTCGTCCACCTTGCCGACGTCGCCCGTGTGCAGCCACCCGTCTTTCAGCGTCTCGGCGGTCTTCTCGGGCTGGTTGAGGTAACCCATGAACACCGAGTCGCCGCGCGCGAGCAGCTCGCCCTCCGGCGAGACCTTCACTTCCGCGTGGCCCATGCGCGGCCCGATGGAACCCGGCTTGATGCGTCCTTGCGGATTGGCGGTGATGGCGCCGCAGGATTCCGTCTGCCCCCATACCTCGTACATGTCCACGCCGAGCGCCATGTACCAGCGCACCAGATCGGGCGAGATCGGCGCCGCGCCCGTGATGCAGGCCTTCGCGCGATGCACGCCGATCACCTTCCTCACGTTGTCGAGCACCAAGAGGCGCGCGAGCCGGAAGGCAAGATCGAGGCCGGTCGGCACGGGTTTTCTCGCCTCCTTCAGCGCCGCCACCTTGTAGCCGATGCCGATGGCGATGCCGTAGGCCCATTGCTGCAGGCGGCCCGCGTCCTTCATGCGGATGAGCACGCCCGAGTAGAACTTTTCCCACACCCGCGGCACCGCCGTGAACACGGTCGGCGCGATCTCGCGCACGTTCTCGGGCACCGTCTCGGGATTCTCGACGAAGTTGATCACCGAGCCCGAGTGCAGCGCGTGGTACTCGCCGCCGAGGCGCTCGGCGATGTGGCATAGCGGCAGGAACGCCATGCGCTCGTCCTCGGGCCCCTGCGGAAACGCGTCCTGGTAGCCGTCCACCGTCGCCAGGATGTTGCGGTGGGAAATCATCGCGCCCTTGGGCTTGCCGGTGGTACCCGAGGTGTAGACCAGGACGGCGAGGTCCTCGGGCTGGCGCGAGGCGAGGCGCCGGTCCCACACGCCCTCGTGCTTGTCGTCGTAGTCCGCGCCCAGGGCGCGCAGCGCTTCCAGCGATATCACCTGCGCGTCGTCGAAATCGCGCAGTCCCTCCATGTCGAAAACGATGACCTTGCGCAGCCTGGGCAGGCGCTCGCGAACTTCGAGCACCTTGTCGAGCTGTTCTTCGTCCTCGACGAATACGTAGGCCGAGCCCGAGTCGGCGAGCAAGTACTCGACCTGCGCCGCGGCGTCGGTGGGATAGATGCCGTTGGCGACACCGCCCGCGCCCAGAATGCCGAGGTCGGCGAACAGCCACTCGCGGTTGGTGTTGGACTGGATCGACGCCACTTCGCCGGGCTCGAAACCGAGCGCGGCGAGGCCCATGCCGACCTCGCGCGCCGCACCCCCGAGCTCCGTCCAGGTGATCGCGCGCCAGATGCCCAGCGACTTCTGGCGCAGGATCACCTGGGGCCCGCGCGTGCGCACGCCATGCCAGAACAGGCGCGCCACGCTGCCGTGCTCGATCGCCCTCATTGCCGTGCCGCTAGCGCCATTGCTTCTTTCGCTTCCACCGACGCTGCCCCCTCACCCCGGCCGCCTGCACGCCGAGATAGAACTCCTGGATGTCTTCCTTCTGCGCGAGGTGGGCGCAGGTGTCCTCCATGACGATGCGCCCCACCTCGAGCACGTAGCCGAAGTCGGCCACCGCCAGCGCCATGTGCGCGTTCTGTTCGACCAGCAGGATGGTGGTGCCGCGCTCGCGGTTGATGCGCGTGATGATGCGGAAGATCTCCTGCGTGAGCAAGGGCGACAGCCCGAGGCTGGGCTCGTCCATCAGCATCACCGCCGGGCGCGACAGCAATCCCCGCGCGATCGCCAGCATCTGCTGCTGGCCGCCGGAGAGCTGCCCCGCCTCCTGTCCGGCGCGCTCGCGCAGGATCGGGAAGTAGCCGAATACCGCCTCGAGGTCCCGTGCCACGCCGTCCTTGTCGGCGCGCGTGTACGCGCCCATGCGCAGGTTGTCTTCCACCGACAGTAGCGGGAACACTTCGCGCCCCTCGGGCACGTGCACCACGCCCGCACGCACGATGCGATCGGGCGACCAGCCCTGGATCTCCCGGCCGCGCAGCTTCACCTGGCCCTTGGACGGATCGATGATGCCGGAGATCGTTTTCAGGATGGTGCTCTTGCCGGCGCCGTTCGCGCCGAGCACCGTGACGATCTTGCCCTGCGGCAGCGACAGGGTGACGCCGCGCAGCGCCTGCACCGGTCCGTAGCTCGACTCGACGTTGAGGAGCTCGAGGATCGGGAGCGCGTCGCTCACGCCGGCGCCTTTGCGCCCAGATAGGCCTCGATCACGGCCGGGTGCGACTGCACCTCGGCGGGCGTGCCTTGCGCGATCGCACGGCCCTCGTTCAGCGCCAGCACCCGGTCCGATACCCGCTGTACCAGGCTCATGTCGTGCTCGACCATCAACACGGTAATGCCGAGGCCCTTCTGGATATCCTCGATCCAGTAGGCCATGTCGTTGGTCTCCTCGGGATTGAGCCCCGAGGATGGCTCGTCCAGCAACAGGAGCTTGGGCTCGGTGGCCAGGGCGCGGCCCAGCTCGATGACCTTCCTCACGCCGTACGGCAGGCCCGCCACCATGCTGTCGCGGTAGTGCTGCAGGTCGAGGAAGTCGATCACCTTCTCCACCGCCTCGCGCTGCGCGCGTTCGGCGCGCTTCACCGCGCCGCTGAACGCGAGCTCCTGCCACAGCGCCGTGCGGCGATGGCGGTGACGCCCGATGAGCAGGTTCTGCAGCACCGTGGCGTGCTCGAACAGCTCGATGTTCTGGAAGGTGCGCGCGATGCCCAGTTCGGCCACGCGATGCGGCGCGAGGCCATTCAGGTCGCGGTCCTGGAACACGATGCGCCCCGTGCTCGCCGGATAGATCAGGCCGACGAGGTTGAAGATGGTGGTCTTGCCGGCGCCGTTCGGCCCGATGATCGTGTACACCTCGCCGCGCTGCACCTCGAAGCTGACGTTGTCCACCGCCACCACGCCGCCGAAGCGCACGCCCAGGTCCTGCACGCCGAAGAACCTCATCGCAGGCGCTCCGACTTCATGTAGGTCTTCTGCCGCCGGAACATGCCCTTGCGATAGAACGGAAACAGCTCGAACCAGGTGCGGATCTTCAACCATCGGCCATACAGCCCCATCGGCTCGAAGATGATGAAGCCGATCAGCACCAGGCCGAAGACGGTCGATTGCAGGCCCGCCGCGCCCGCCACGGCCGCGGGCAGGTAGTCCTTGACGATGGCGATGAGCTGCGGCAGCACGATGATGAAGGCCGCGCCGAACACCGCGCCGTGCAGCGAGCCCACCCCGCCGAGGATGACGAGGGTGACCAGTTCGATGGACACCAGCAGCGTGAACTGCTCGGGCGAGATGAAGCTCACCTTGTGCGCGTACAGTGCGCCGCCGACGCCGGTGAGCGCCGCCGAGAGCGCGAACGACAGCGTCTTGTACCGGGCGAGGTTCACGCCCATGCACGCGGCGGAGATCTCGGAGTCGCGGATGGCGACGAAGGCGCGACCGGTGGGCGAGCGCAGGAGATTCGCCAGCGCGATGCAGCACAGCGCCGTCAGCGCGAGCACCAGGTAATAGAAGTCGGCGTCGCCGTCGAGCGTTGCGCCGAACAGCTGGATCGGCTTCACGTGCAGGCCCGAATTGCCGCCCGTGAGGCTCTCCCAGCGCGCGGCGATCTCCTCGGCGATCACGCCGAAGGCGAGCGTGGCGATGGCGAGGTAGATGCCCTTCAGCCGCAGCGCCGGCAAGCCGACGACGATACCCACCGCCGCGGAGAGCAGTGCCGCGCAAGGCAGCGACAGCCAGAACGGCCAGCCGGCGGCCGCAAGCAGCGCTTCCGTGTAGGCACCGACCGCGAGGAACGCTGCGTGCCCGAGCGAGATCTGGCCGGTGAAGCCCACCAGCAGCATCAGCCCCAGGCCCACGATCGAGTAGATGCCGATGAAGTGCAGCTGCGTCATCATGTACTCGCTCGCCCACCACGGCGCGGCGAGCAGCACGACGAACAGCAACCCGTACCAGAACCCCTGCCCGCCGTGCTTGAAAAGGCGCAGGTCCTGGTCGTAGTCGGTCTTGAAGAGGAATCGCATCAGTGCGTCCGGGTTACACCTTCTTCGCCACCGTTTCCCCGAAGATGCCGGAGGGTTTCACCAGCAGCACCACCAGCACCACCACGTACGCGGCGACGTCCTTGAAACCTTCGGGCAGGTAAAAGCCGGCCAGCGCCTCGACCACGCCGATGATGAGGCCGCCGACGATGGCGCCCGGCACGCTGCCGAAGCCGCCCACCACCGCCGCGGGGAAGGCCTTCAGGCCGATGAAGCCCATGTTCGAGTGCACGAAGGTCATGGGCGCGAGCAGGATGCCGCCGATGGTGGCGATGCCCGCCGACAGGCCCCAGATCAGCATGTTGACGCGCCGCACCGGGATGCCCATGTAGTAGGCGGCGAGCTGGTTCTGCGAAGTCGCCTGCATGGCGATGCCCACGCGCGTAAAGCGAAAGAACAGATACAAGGCGAGGCATAGCACCGCGGTATGCAGGATGACCGCGAGCTGCTGCTCGGCCACCACCACGCCGCCCACCCGCATCACGTGGTCGGCGAAGGGCGTGGCGAGGGCGTAGGTCTCGGTGCCCCAGCCCGGGATCATGGTCACCACGCCGCGCAGGACGAAACCCACGCCGATGGTCACCATCACCACCGTGAAGGCCGGGTAGCCGAGCACCGGGCGCAGCACCGCGCGCTCGAGCAGCATGCCCACGACGAGCATCACCGCCACGGCGAACACGATCGTCAGCCAGTAAGGCAGCCCGAGCACCGTGGCGCCGGTGAGCGCGAAAAACGCGCCGAGCATCATCAGGTCGCCTTGCGCGAAATTGACCGTCTCCGTGGCCTTGTAGATCAGCACGAAGCCGAGCGCGACCAGCGCGTACACGCAACCTTGCGCCACACCGGCGAGCAGCAGTTGCAGGAACTGGATGATCGCGAGCCTCCTCCCGAGCCGCGGATTCTACCGTCAGCGCGCACCAAGCAATTGCTTTTCAAGGGGTGCGCGTCTAGACTCGATCGCGCATGGCCGCCACGCACGAAGTGCTCAACCAGAGCGCGCCGCTCGAGGAATACAACCTGATGCAGGCGAACGCCGCGCTCGGCGCGGCGCTCGAGTTCAACCTGCCGAGCGCGCGCCTCGCGGCCGCGCGCGCGCGCCTCGCGGCGCTCGGCGCCGAGCTCGGCCGGCGCGACACCTTCGCCCTCGCCGACGCCGCGAACCGCTACCCGCCCGAACTGAAAACCCACGACCGGCAGGGTCGGCGTCGCGACGAAGTCGAGTTCCATCCCGCCTGGCACGAACTGATGGCGCTCGCGCTCCGGCACGGCCTGCACAGCGCGCCGTGGTCCGAGCCGGGAGCGGGCGCCCACGTGGAGCGCGCCGCCGCCTACCTCCTGTATTCGGAGCTCGAGAACGGCACGCAGTGCCCGGTCACCATGACCTACGGCGCGGTACCGGCGCTCAAGGCCCATCCGGCGCTCGCCGCGCAGTGGCTGCCACGCATCTACTCGCGCGCGCCGGATGCCGCGCTCATCGGCATGGGGCTCACCGAAAAGCAGGGCGGCTCGGACGTGCGCACCAATACGACGCGCGCCGTCCCGCTTGGCGCCGGTGAGTATGCAATCACCGGCCACAAATGGTTCTTGTCCGCCCCGATGTGCGACGCGTTCCTCGTGCTCGCCCAGGCCCCGGGCGGGCTCGCGTGCTTTTTCATGCCGCGCCGGCTCGCCGACGGCAGCCCGAACGCGATCCGCCTCCAGCGCCTCAAGGACAAGCTCGGCAACCGCTCCAACGCTTCGTCCGAGGTCGAATTCGAGGAGGCGCGCGCGACGCTGCTGGGCGAGGAAGGGCGCGGGGTGCCGATGATCCTGGAGATGGGCGTATATACCCGCCTGGATTGCGCCATCGGCACCGCGGGTCTGATGCGCCAGGCGCTGGCGCAAGCCCTGTGGAATGCGTCGCAGCGCCAGGCCTTCGGCAAGCTGCTGCGCGAGCAGCCGCTGATGAAGAACGTGCTCGCCGACCTGGCGCTCGAGTCGGAGGCGGCCACGGCGCTGGTGCTGCGCCTTGCGCGCGCCTACGACACGCAGGAGGAGCAGCCCCTGCGCCGTGTGTTGACGCCGGCCGCCAAGTTCTGGGTGTGCAAGCGCGGCGCGCACTTCGCCCAGGAGGCGATGGAGGCGATCGGCGGCAACGGCTACGTGGAAGAACAGGTGCTGGCGCGCATCTACCGCGAGATGCCGCTCAACTCGATTTGGGAAGGCGCGGGCAACGTCATGTGCCTCGACGTGCTGCGCGCGCTGAGGAAGGCCCCCGAGGTCATCGAAGCGGTGGCCGCCGAGCTCGACGCAGCGGCTGGAACGCACCGCGCCTACGACGCCTTCTGCGCCACGCTCAAGGACCGCCTTGCCGACGCCGCCGAGCACGAGGGCGCCGCGCGGCGCCTCACCCAGGATCTCGCGCTGGCGCTGCAGGCGAGCCTGCTTGCGCGCCACGCGCCGCCAGAGGTATGCGAGAGCTTCGTGCGCTCGCGCCTGGGCGGGGACTGGAGCGGCGCCTTCGGCATGCTCGCGCCGAACCTGCCTTTCGAGGCGCTGATCGAGCGTGCCATGCCCGTGGCGCGATGAAGTCGGTGCGCATCGGCGCGGGCCTGGGGTTCTACGGCGATTCCTGGCGGGCGGTGAGCGCGTCGATCGAGCGCGGCGGCGTGCGCTACATCGCCTCCGACCATTTGTCCGAGCTCACGCTTGCCATCCTGCAGAAGGACCGGCAGAAGGATCCGTCGGCCGGCTATGCGCGCGACGGCCTGCCGATGCTCGTGGACCTGTGGCCGCTCGCGGCGAAGCACGGCGTGAAGTTCATCCTCAACGCCGGGGGCCTCAACCCGAGCGGCGCGCGCGAGGCCATCGCGCGCGCGTTTCGCGACAAAGGCTGGAAGGCGCGCATCGCCACCGTCACGGGCGACGCGGTGCTGCAGCGTTTCGATGAGCTGGTCGCGGCGGGCGAATCACTCGCGCACATGGATAGCGGCGCCGCACTGGCGAGCGTGCGCAGCCGAATGCTGTTCGCCAACGCTTATCTCGGAGCGCAGCCCATCGTGCGCGCGCTCGAACAGGGTGCGGATATCGTCCTCACCGGCCGCGTGGCGGACGCCGCGCTCTCGCTCGCGCCCATCGTGCACGAGCTGGGCTGGCAGTGGGACGACTGGGACAAATTGGCGCTCGGCCTGACCGTAGGGCATCTTCTCGAATGCTCCGGCCAGGGCTCGGGGGGCAACTTCGGCTCGGCGGAGGAATGGGCGGCGATCCCCGACTACGCGCACCTCGGGTACCCGATTGCCGAAGTGAGTGCGGGCGGCAGTGCGCTCTTCACCAAGGCGCCGGACACGGGCGGACGCGTCTCCTTCGACACGCTGCGCCAGCAACTGCTCTACGAAGTGCACAACCCGCACGCCTACGCCTCGCCCGACGTGGTGCTCGACATGGGCACGCTGAAACTCGAAGACCAGGGTAACGACCGTGTAAGGGTGACGGGGGCGAGCGGCGCCGCGCGTCCCGCCAGACTCAAGGTGGTGGGCGGGTATCACGACGGCTGGATGGGCACCGGGATGATCGGCTTTTCCTGGCCGCAGGCCTACGCCAAGTGCGAGAAGGCGGCCGAGACCCTGAAGACGCTGGTCGCCGAGCGCGGCTGGCCGGTCGCGGACATGAACGTGGAATACATCGGTTACGACTCGCTCCTCGGCGCGAATGCCGATCCGACCCATCGCGACCAGTTGAACGAATGCTTCCTGCGCATGACGATCCGCACGCAGGAGCGCAAAGTGGCGGATGCCTACGGGCGCCTGTTTCCGTGGCTGGGCCTCTCGGGGCCGCCCTACGTGGGAAGCCTGAAAGGGGTACAGGGCGCGAAGGAACTGCTCGGCATCTGGCCGACACTGGTCAAGCGCGAGCTGATCGAGGCAAAGGTGGACGTCGCGCTGGAGAACGTCTGATGCGCGTGCCGCTGTGGAAGATCGCGCACGCGCGCTCGGGCGACAAGGCGGACCGCGCCGACATCGGTCTGTTTGCCTGGGACGCGCCGACCTACGAGGTGCTCAAGCGCGAAGTGACGCCGGCGCGCGTCAAACAGCATTTCATGGCGATGTGCGAAGGCCCCGTCGAGCTCTGGCCGCTCGATAACCTGTGGGCGCTGAAGATCGTCCTCAACCGCGCGCTGCAGGGCGGCGCGGCGCGCTCCTTGCGCATGGACAACCTCGGCAAGGCGGTCGCGGCGCAGCTCCTGCGCATGGAGATCGAGGCGCCGGCCGACCTGCCGCGGCTGCGCGCCCGGTGACCAAAGCGAAGAAGAAATCCGCGCCGAACGGCAATCGCCGCGAAGACCTGCTGCGGGTATGCGCGCGCCTGTTCCGCGAGAAGGGCTTCGACGGCGCCTCGATCCGCGACATCTCGGGCGCGGCGGCGATGCACTCCGGCAGCCCGTTCTATCACTTCAAGTCCAAGCAGGAGATGCTGGTCGCGGTCATGGAGCAGGGCCTGACGGAAGGATTGGAGCACCTCGAGGCCGTCGCCGCGATGCACCTGGCGCCGGCGGAGAAGTTCAGGAAACTGGTGCGCGCCCACCTGGAGACGATCTGCGCGGACGGGCACGACTTCATCCCGGTGATGCTCTACGACTGGCGCTCGCTCACGCCCGCCAACCGCCGGCGCATCATTGCGCTGAAGGACCGCTACGACGCGCTATGGCAGAAGGTGACCGATGAGCTGCAGGCGAAGGGCGTGATGCCGGGCGACGCGCAGCTCGCGCGCCTGTTCACCTTCGGCGTGCTCAACTGGACCGCGCGCTGGTACCGCGCGGGCGGGCGCAAATCGCTCGACGAGATCGCCGAGGAGGCGTCCCGCTTCCTGCTCAGAGACTAGCGAAGCGCTCCAGATGGTGGTCCGCGTCGCCGAACTGCTGCGCGATCATGGTCAGTCGCCGGAACGAGTGACTCACCTTCAGCTCCTCGCTCATCCCCATGCCGCCGTGCAGCTGGATCGCCTCCTGGCTGATCAGGCGCGCGTTGTCCGCGATCTTGATCTTCGCCGCCGACACCGCGCGCGCGCGCTCCTTGGCGTCCGCCGCCCCGTCCACCTTCGAGCACGCGAGGCAGGCCATCGACTTCGCCTGCTCGTAGGCGACGACCATGTCCACCATCCGGTGCTGCAGCGCCTGGAAGGTGCCGATCGGCACGCCGAACTGCTTGCGCGTCTTCAGGAATTCGAGCGTCGTGTCGCAGGAGAAC
>DASTTC010000391.1:0-7914 GCA_035760345.1 Burkholderiales bacterium
CGTGTAGTCGTCGAACAGGTTCATGATCTGGAACGAGCGCGAGATGCCCATGCGCGCAATGCGCCGCGGCGGCAGGCCGGTGATGTCGCGTCCGTCAAAGGTGACGCGGCCGCGGTCCGGCGCATAGCGCCCGGTCAACAGGTTGAAGCAGGTGGTCTTGCCGGCGCCGTTCGGCCCCATGATGCCGGAGAGCTTCCCGGCCTCGAAGGCCATCGTCACGTCTTCGAGCACCACCTGGTGCCCGAAGCGCTTGTGCAGCCGCTCCGCGACGAACAGCGTCACCTCGCCTGCCCCCGGCGCAGCAGGCCCGCGAGCCCTTCGGGCTTGAACAGGACCACCGCCATGAAGAGCAGGCCGTACCAGAGGAGCCACGCTTCGGTGTAGGCGCCCAGCAGGTCGCGCGCAACGAAGAACAGCACCGCGCCGAGCACCGGGCCCCAGAACGACACCAGTCCGCCGCCGACCAGCGTCATCATCACCACGAACCCGGACTGCTGCAGGCTCATCACGTTCGGGTACGCTGATTGCTGCGCGAGCGCGAACAACCCGCCGGCGAGCCCCGCGATCAGCGCCGACAGCGTGAACGCGATCCACTTGTACAGCCATACGTGGTGGCCGACAAAGCGCGCGCGCGTCTCGTTCTGCTTGATCGCCACCAGCACCCGCCCGAAGGGCGAGTGCACCAGGCGCCAGAGCAGGATCACGGTGACCACGAATACGGCAAAGGCGAACCAGTACAGCGCCTGCAGGCTACCGAGGTCGACGGCGGCGACACCGAAGTCCGCCGGCAGGCGCTTGATGTTCAGCAACCCGTCCTCGCCGCGCGTCACGCTGTGCCACTTCACCGAGACGAACCAGAAGATCTGGCCGAAGGCGATGGTGAGCAGCGCATAGTAGATGCCGCGCCGGTGCGAGATGAAGAGCGCCACCAGCGCGCCCGCGATCGCGCCGGCGAGCGCTGCCGCCGCCATGCACACCCAGAGGTTCGGGTAGAGGTGGAACTGCGCCAGGCCGAAGGCGTACGCGCCGACGCCGAAGTACGCGCCGTGGCCGAACGAAGGCAGCCCGCTGTAGCCGAGCAGCAGGTTGAACCCCAGGCCGAAGATGATCCACACCATGACCTCGACGCCGAGGTACGGATAGAGTCCGATCACCTCGATCCACGCCGGCAGCGTCCCGAACACGGCGAACAGCGCCAGCATCGGCAGCGGCAGCCACGCTGTCCTGCGGTCGGCCGCCCCGATCATGCCCTTGCAATGCCCGTTCTCGTCATGTATGGTGCCGAGAATAAACATTCTATGCACAGCTGTCCATAGTAACGTGGCGGCCAAGACCTTCGACGACCTGAAAGGCGACCTGTCGCGCGCCTACCCGGCGCTCTCGCCGCAGCTGCAGCGCATCGCGAGCTATGCGCTCGAGCACCCGCAGGAGGTGGCGCTCGAGACCGTGGCGCGCCTTGCGCGCGAGGCGAGGGTGCAGCCCTCGGCGCTGGTGCGCTTTGCGCAGTCGCTGGGCTACGACGGCTTCACCGCGCTGCAGCAGGTGTTTCGCACGCGGCTGGTCGAGCGCTCGAGCCGCGATCCCTCCTCGCGAAACTACCGTGAGCGCATCGAGGCGTTCCGCGCGCGCCACCCCGACGGGCCGCGCGCCGTGCTCGAGGAGTTCGTCGCCGAAGGCATCGGGTCGCTGGAACGCCTGAACGAACTCGTCTCCCAGGCCGACCTCGCGCGCGCCGTGAAGCTGCTGACCGCCGCGCGCGCCATCTACGTGCTCGGCCACCGCCGGTCGTTCCCGGTGGCCTACTACCTCAATTACGCGCTCACGCAGCTCGAACTGCGCACGCAGCTCCTCGACACCGTGGGCGGGATGCTCCTCGAGCCGGCGCGGCTCATCAGCCAGAAGGACGCGCTGCTCGTGGTGTCGTTTCGCAACTACACGCCGGAGGTGCTGGCGATCGCGCAGGACTGCCACAAGCGCCAGGTGCCGGTGGTGGCGATCACCGACCACGCGCTCTCGCCGCTCGCGCTCGCTGCGCGTGTGTGCTTTCAGATCGACGAGCGCCCGACGCGACCGTTCCCGATGCTCGTGGCCCCGCTCTGCCTCGCGCAGGCGCTGGTGGTCGCGGTGGGCGAGGCGCTCACCGAGAAGGGCGGCAAGTGAGCCGCGGCCTGGACCTGATCTGCATGGGCCGCGCGGCGGTCGACCTCTACGGCGAGCAGATCGGCGCGCGCCTGGAGGACCAGACGAGCTTCGCACGCTACCTCGGCGGCTGCCCCGCGAATATCGCCGTTGGCTCAACGCGCCTCGGGCTCAAGGTGGCGATGATCACGCGCGTCGGCAACGAGCAGAACGGCAGCTTCGTGCGCGAGGCGCTCGCCGCCGAGGGTGTGGATGTCTCGCACGTCGCGACCGACCCGGCGAAGCTCACCGCGCTGGTGTTCCTCGCCATCAAGGATCGCACGACCTTTCCGCTGCTCTTCTACCGGCACGACTGCGCCGACATGGCGGTGAGCCCCGCGGACTTCGATCGCGACTTCATCGCCTCGGCCAAGGCGCTTCTCGTCTCCGGCACGCATTTCTCGCAGCCGCAGACCGCCGCTGCGTGCTTCGCGGCGCTCGAGCACGCGCGCAAGTTCGTCTTCGACATCGACTACCGGCCGGTGCTCTGGGGCCTCACGGCGCCGGGCCTGGGCGAGACGCGCTTCGTCGCCTCGGCCCATGTGACGCGGAGGATGCAGGAAGTCATCGCGCGCGCGCAACTCGTCATCGGGACGGAGGAGGAGTTCCACATCGCCGGCGGCTGCGAGGACACGAACGAGGCGCTCGTGCGCTTGAGAAAGCTCGGCGACGCCGTGTTCGTGGTGAAGCGCGGACCGCTCGGCTGCACGGTGCACGCGGGCGACGCGGTCACCGAGAACCGCGGCTTTCCGGTCGAGGTCTACAACATCCTCGGCGCGGGGGATGGCTTCGCCGCGGGGTTCCTGTCCGGCTGGCTGCGCGATGCGCCGCTCGCCGAGTGCGCGCGGCGCGCGAACGCCTGCGGCGCGCTCGTCGTCTCGCGCCACGGCTGCGCCCCGGCGATGCCGTCGCAGGAGGAGCTCGCCCTGTTCCTGTCGCGCGCGGACTGGCCCTACCGCCTGCGAGAGTCGGTCGAGCTCGAGCACGTGCATCGGCGCACGACGGGACGCAGGCCCTGGCCCGAGGTGCTGGCGCTCGCGTTCGACCATCGCCGGCAGCTCGAGGAGCTGGGCGCGCCCGAGAAGATCCGCAGCTTCAAGCGCCTGGTGGCCGAGGGACTCGCCTTGCACGCCGCGGCCGGCGCGATCGTCGACGACCGCTACGGCGAGGAAGCGCTCTTCGCGCTCACCGGCAGGGGCCGCTGGCTCGCGCGGCCGGTCGAGATGCCCGGGAGCCGCCCGCTCGCGTTCGAGGCGGGCTCGGGCCTCGCAGGGCAGCTGCGCAGCTGGCCCGCGGAGCACGTCGTCAAGTGCCTGTCGCTCACGCCACGCGAGGACCTGCCGCGGCTGCGCGAGCTGCAGCAGGCGTGCGTGGCCACGGGCCACGAGCTGCTTGTCGAGCTGCTCGGGTCCGAGCCGCCGGTCGAGGAGATCTACGCCGCGGGCGTGCGGCCGGACTGGTGGAAGCTCGCGCCGCCCGAGTCGGACGCGGCCTGGGAGCGCATCGCCGCCGCGGTCGCGCGGCATGACCCGCACTGCCGGGGCGTGCTGCTGCTCGGCATGGAGGCGAACGAGGAGGCGCTCGAGCGCGGCTTCGCGCTCGCGGCGCAGCACGCCGTGTGCCGGGGCTTCGCGGTCGGGCGCTCGATCTTCATGGACGCGGCGCGGCGCTGGTTCGCCGGCGCCTGCGCCGACGCCGACGTGGTGCAGGAAGTGGCGCGCAACTACGCCCGCCTCGCCGCGCTGTGGCGCAAACACAGGGGGACGCAAGCATGCAGCGCATCGGCTTCATAGGACTCGGCCTGATGGGCCACGGGATGGCCAAGAACCTCGTGAAGAAGGGCCATCCGCTCACCTTCCTCGTGCATCGCAACCGCAAGAACATCGCGGACCTGGTGGAAGCCGGCGCGAAGGAGGCAAAGACGCCCGCTGCGCTCGCCGCGGCTTCCGACGTCGTCATCCTGTGCGTGACTGGAACGCCGCAGGTGGAAGCGAACGTGTACGGCGCCGACGGTCTGCTCGGCGCCGTGAAGCCCGGCCAGATCGTCATCGACTGCTCGACCGCACAACCGGACTCGAGCGAGCGCATCCGCGCCGACTTCGACGCCAAGAGCGTGAAATTCGTCGACGCGCCCCTCGCGCGCACGCCGGTGCAGGCCGAGGAAGGCAAGCTCAACTGCATGGTGGGCGCGGATCCGGCGACCTTTGCAGCCGTGAAGCCCGTGCTGGAGAAGTTCTGCGAGAACATCTTCCACATTGGCGGCCCCGGCACGGGGCACAAGGTCAAGCTCATCAACAACTTCCTCGCGCTGGGGTCGGCGGCGCTCGCAAGCGAATCGCTGTCGGTCGCCGCCAAGGTCGGCATCGACCTCGCGGTGTTCGAGAAGCTGATCTCGGCGGGCGGCGCCAACTCGGCGATGTTCCAGATGATCGTGCCGAAGGCGCTGAAGGGGGACCTCACGGGCCTGCTCTTCACGCTCGTCAACGCGAAGAAGGACATCGGGTATTACCAGCAGATGGCGGCCGCCGCGCCCTTTTCCGGGCTGATGGGCGGCGCGCTGTTCCAGACTCTGGTTCAGGCGAACGCGCTCGGCCTCGGCGAAAAGTTCGTCCCCTCACTCATCGAGGCCTACGAGAAAGTGAACGGCATCAACGTGGTCAATCACTGAAGAGGAGGCAATCATGAAGCGCAGGAAGCTGTTGCAGATGCTCGCCGCGGGCGCGGCGTTCTACGGTCCGTGGAAGGTGCACCACGCGTGGGCGCAGAGCGGCCAGAAGAAGCCGCTGCTCATCGGCCTCGCCATGGACGCGAGCGGCCAGTTCGGCGCAAGCGGCACCATGGAGCGGCTGGGGGCGATGCTCGCCATCCGCGAGTTTAATGAGAAAGGCGGCGTGCTCGGGCGACCGATCGAGGCGATCCACATCGATACGGAAACGACCCCGGCCACCGGCTCGCGCGTCGCCGAGCGCATGATCACGAGGAACGAGGTGGCATTCCTGATCGGTGCGCTCAGTTCCGGGGTGGCGAATGCCATCGGCCAGGTGGCGCAGAAGTACGGCTGCGTTTACCTTAACACCAACTCGTCGAGCCCGACCGAGTCCGGCCGCGACTGCAAACGCGTCAAATTCGTCTGGGACGGCAACGGCAGCAACTTCGCCCAGGCCATCGTCAAGAACGCCATCCGCACCAGCGGCGGCAACTGGCTGCTGCTCACCAACGACTATGTGTGGGGCCACAACACCTCGAAGGCGACGCGCGGCCTGGTGGAGGCGAACGGCGGCAAGATCGTCGACGAGCTGATGGTGCCGCAGGGCACGCGCGACTTCTCTTCGTACCTGCTCAAGATCCAGCAGATCAAGCCGCAGGTCATCGCCGCGGCGGTGGGGGGCGACGACTTCCGCGCCATGCGCCAGCAGGTGATGCAGACCAAGCTCGACAAGCGCTTCGCCTGGGTGAACAACCAGCAGGACTGGCCCGATGTCTACGGCCTCGGACCGGAAGCCGCGTTCGGCGTATTCGGCACCACGTGGTACTACCGGTTCGATCTGCCGGGGGTGAAGGAGTTCGTCGCCAAGTACCAGAAGACCTTTCCGGGCATGCCCATCAAGGTCCCCGGCAACGTCTACTACAACGGCTACGTGGGAACGCGCGAGCTGCTGCGCTGCGTTGAGGAAGCCGGCACCACCAACAACATCGCGGTCATCAAGAAGCTGGAGGGCCGCAGGATGAGCGCGGCGGACCGCATGCAGCACCACGACGCATGGATCGACCCGGTCACGCACCAGTGCCAGCAGACGATCTACATGGCAACCTACAACGACCAGCCCGCCGACAAGGACGACATCTTCAAGGTCATTTCGCAGGTGCCGCCGATCGAGATCCAGGACCCGGACGCGCCCGGGAGCTGCAAGATGGCGAGCTACCGGGAAACGCCGAGCTACGAGCAATAGCGCCGGCCGGAGCCCGAGGCCATGGATCTCCTCCTGAATCTGACGCCGCATCTGCTGAACGGCGTCAGCCTCGGGCTCATGTTCGCCCTCATCGCGCTCGGCTTCATGCTGATCGTCGGCGTGATGGAGGTCATCAACCTCGCCCACGGGTCGCTCTTTGCCCTGGGCGCCTATTTCGCGCTCGTCCTGATCGCGCCGCCGCTCGGGCTGTTCCCGGAGATCACCGGCTGGTACCTGGCGCAGCCGATCTGGGCGCGCTACGTGATCGGGTTCGTGCTCGCCCCGGCCGGGGTGGCGCTTGTCGGCATGCTCCTCGAGGTGGCCCTGCGTCGCACCTACGGGAAGGATCCCCTCTACGGGCTGCTGCTCACGTTTGGCGCGGCGCTCGTTCTCGAGGAGGTGATCCGCCTCGTCTGGGGCTCGACCGAGAAGCAGCTGCCGCTGCCGCCGGATCTCACCGGCGCGATGCTGGTCGGCGGCTTCATCTACTCCAAGTACCGGCTCTACGCGAGCTTCGCCTCCATCGGCCTGATTCTGCTGCTGTGGCTGTTTCTCGAGCGCACGCCCTACGGCGCCATGATCAAGGCGGGTGCGCACGACTCGGAGATGGTGCGCGCGCTCGGCATCAACCTGACCCGGCTGCGGCTCTACGTGTTCGCGCTCGGCACCGCGCTCGCCGCGCTCGCCGGCATCGTGCTCGCGCCGATCTGGGGCATCCGGCCGCATGTCGGCGTGGACGCCGTGGTGCCGGCGTTCCTGATCATCGTGCTCGGCGGCGTGGGCAGCTTCTGGGGCGCCGTGGTCGCGGGGGTGCTCGTCGGCGTCGCCGTGAGCCTGACCGGGGCCTATGCCTCCGAGTGGTCGCTGATGTCCATGTACCTGCTCCTCATCGCGGTGGTCACGTTTCGCGCCCGGGGGTTGTTCGGCAGGAAGACCGCGTTGGAAAATTGAGCGTGCGCTTCGCATCGCTCAGGGGCAGGACGGCGGTGGTCACCGGCGCCGCCGGCACGATGGGCCGCGCGGTCGCGCTGGCGCTTCGTACCGACGGCCTGCGTGTCGTAGGACTGGACGTCCGGCCCGCGAAGGGTTGCGTCGTCTGCGACATTTCCGAACCGGATGCCGTGGCACACACCATGCGCCGCATCGGGCGCGTGGATGTGCTCGTCAACAACGCCGGCATCCTCTCCAACAACAAATCGGAAGCGACCACGCCGGAGGAATGGCACCGCGTGCTCGCCGCCAATCTCGACGGCGCCTTCTATCTTTCGCGCGCCGTGATTCCGGGCATGAAGCAGCGCCGTTGGGGCCGCATCGTAAATACCTGCTCGCTCGCCGCCAAGACCGGCGGCCTCACCGCGGGCACCGCCTACTCGACCTCCAAGGGCGCGCTCACTTCGCTCACCTTTTCGCTGGCGCGCGAGCTGGCGGGCTTCGGCGTCACCGTGAACGGCATTTCCCCCGCCTACGTGAACACACCGATGGTCACCGAGCAGTTGAGCGCGGCGCAGCGCAAGGCGGTGCTGGCGCAGATTCCCGTGGGCCGCTTCTGCGAGCCCGAGGAGTTCGCGCACGTCGTCCGGTTCCTGGTGCACCCGCTCGCCGGCTTCATTACCGGCGAGATCGTGGACCTCAACGGCGGCGTGATCATGGATTGACCGATGGCGTTGTTCGACCTCAAGGGAAAAACGGCGCTGGTGCCGGGCGGCTACGGCGCCATCGGCACGGCGATCTGCCGCGGCCTGGCCGGCGCCGGCGCGCGCGTCGTCGTCGCCGGGCGCGACGCGAG
>DASTTC010000392.1:0-2846 GCA_035760345.1 Burkholderiales bacterium
GGAGCCGGCGTCGGGCTCGGAGAGGGCGAACGCGGCGATCGCCTCGCCGCTCGCCGCCCGTGGCAGGTAGCGCTGCTTCTGCGCCGGGTTGCCGGCAAGCACGATCGGGCCGCTGGCGAGCCCCTGCATGACGAAGGAGAAATCGGCGAGGCCGGCGTGGTAGGCGAGGGTTTCCCGGATCAGGGCGATGCTTCTGACGTCGGGTTGTTCGTTGACGCAGTATTTGAGGTAACCCGCTTGGCCCAGATCCTTTACTAGCCTGCGGCAGACTGCGTCCGCATCGTCTCCATGAGCGTAGTCGAGCTTCTCGACCGCCCAAGTGTCCACCGCACGCGATAGGACCGCGTGCGGCGGATCGAAGAAAGGCCACTGCAAGTGCGAAAACCTATCCATCAATTTCCTTCAAACGTCGGTTTCTTCTTTGCGGCAAAAGCCTCGTACGCCCTTTGGAAGTCCTTCGTCTGCATGCAGATCGCCTGCGCCTGCGCTTCCATTTCGATCGCCTCGTCGATGCCGACGTTCCACTCCTGGTGCAGCATCTTCTTGGTGATGCCGTGCGCGAAGGTGGGGCCCGACGCCAGGCCCTGGGCGACTTCCATCGCCGCGGGCAGCACCGGATCGACCACTTTATTGAAGAATCCCCAGGCGAGGCCCTCCTCCGCCGACATCGACCGTCCGGTATAGAGGAGTTCGGAGGCGCGGCCCTGCCCGATCACCCGCGGCAGCATGGCGCAGGCGCCCATGTCGGCGCCCGCGAGGCCGACCCGCGTGAACAGGAACGCCACCTTGGCATCCGGCTTGGCGTAGCGCAGGTCGGAAGATAGCGCGAGCAGCGCGCCGGCTCCCGCGCAGACGCCGTCGACGGCGGCGATCACCGGTTGCGGGCAGGCGCGCATGGCCTTTACCACGTCGCCGGTCATGCGCGTGAATTCCAGCAGCTCGGGCATCTTCATCTTCGTCAGCGGGCCGATGATCTCGTGCACGTCGCCGCCGGAGCAGAAGTTGCCGCCCGCGCCCGCGAGCACCACGGCCTTGACGCCGTCTTCGCGCGCCAGCGCCCGGAACAGGTCGCGCAACTCGGCGTAGGACTCGAAGGTGAGCGGATTCTTCCTCTCGGGCCGGTTGAGCGTGAGCACGCCCACCTTGCCCTCGACGCGCCACAGGAAGTGTTGGGGGCGGATCATGCGGATTTCTCCAGGGTGGTCTTTTTGAGTCGGGCGAGGAGCTGCATCAGCTTGGTCATGCGTTCCACGCGCGCCACAGGAACGCGGCGCCGCCGCCCAATACTACGGCGTCCATCACCGCGGTGTGCACCTTCATCGGGATGCGCTCGAGCAGGCGCCGCGCGATGAAGCCCCCGGGCACGGTGCACAGGCCGACCAGCACCCCGGCGAGCGCCAGCTCGACGTTCAGCCGAGCCACGCTGCCGAACAACGCGATCTTGGCCGCGCCCATGATGACCGACACGATCGCGTCGGTGCCGATCACGGCGGCCCCCTGCACGCCCGCCGCCATCAGGAGCGAGATGAGAAACATGCCGACGCCCGTCATGCCGCCATTGATCAAGCCGAAGCCGGCGCCTGCGATCGTCACGCCGCGCGCCCGGAGCTGCCAGCCGGAGCGCGCGAGCGCGCGCCGCAGCGGGACGCTGGCGATGAAAAAGGCGCCGAGGAGCAGCGCGATCCAGCGCGCTTCCAGCAAGGTGTAGCCGTAGGCGCCCACCACGCAGGCCGGCAGCCCGGCGAACAGCACGCGCCGGGCGTAGGGCCAGTGGATGTCGCGCCAGAATGCGGTGGCACGACTGGCGTTCGCGAAGATCATGCCCACCGCCATCACCGGCACGATGTTGGCCACGCCCACCACCGGGGCGAGGAAGATCGGCAGCACCAGGCCCGTGCCGTAGCCCGCCAGCCCGCCGAGGACGGAGCCGGCGAGCGCGACCGCGCCGATCAGCGCGAGCTGCGCGGCGCCGACGTCGGCGAGCTGGAACTCGGGGGCCAATCGGGCACCTTCTCCTGCAGGAACTGCAGCACCACCACTTCATCGCGGCGCAGCGCGCCGCCCGGCTTCGCGCGGCGCATGCGCTTGGTCAGCGCGGGCGGTCGCGGCACGGTGAGCCCGAGCAGGTAGGCCTGCAGCAGCGCGGGGTGCACGTAGTACTTGCGGCACACCGTGCGCGTATTGCCCAGGCGCTCGGCCACCGCGTCCACGGCGCGCAGGACGTTGCGGTCGGCTTCGCGCCGGCTCGCCGCCGGCCCCATGGTGCGCAGCTCCACCGCCGCGAGCATGGTGCCGCCCCACGTGCGGAAATCCTTCGCCGTGACGTCGCAGCCGCTCGCCTCGCGCAGGTAGGCGTTGACGTCATCGGAGGTCACGGCCTGGCGCCGGCCGTCGGTGTCGAGGTACTGGAACATCTCCTGCCCGGGCAGGTCCTGGCAGCGCTGCACGATGCGCGCGAGGCGCGGGTCGTAGATGGAAATCGAATGCTCCACGCCGCTCTTGCCGCGGAAGGTAAAGCGCAGCGAGTCGCCGCTCACGCTGACGTGCCGGCGGCGCAGGGTGGTGAGGCCGAAGGAGCGGTTCTCGCGCGCGTACTCGTCGTTGCCGACGCGAATCAGCGTGCGATCGAGCAGCCGCACCACCGTCGCCAGCAGCTGCGCGCGGCCGAGGTCGGCGCCGCGCAGGTCGCGCTCGACGCGCTCGCGCAGCAGCGGCAGCGCCTCGCTGAATTGCAGCATGCGGCGGAACTTCGACTGGTCGCGCGCCTCGCGGTACGAGGGGTGGTAGCGGTACTGCTTGCGCCCGCGCGCGTCGCGCGCCGTGGCCTGGATGTGGCCGTGCGGGTC
>DASTTC010000393.1:0-3476 GCA_035760345.1 Burkholderiales bacterium
GAGTTCTCGAGCGCGATGCCCTCGATGACGTTGGCCGCGTCCTCGCAGCGGTCGGTGACCGACTCGAGCAGGTCGTAGATCACGCGCAGCTTGATCACCTGCTTGAGGTCGTTCTCCTCGCGGAACAGCTTCGAGAGCGCCGAGCGCATGACGCGGTCGGCGTCGGATTCGAGCCGGTCGATCTCCTCGCAGCACTTGAAGATCGCCTCCGGGCGCTTGACGTTCGCGAGCAGCCCGACCGCGGCCTGGACCCGCTCGCACGACATCCGGCAGATCTCGGCGAGCTGCGTGGTCTCCGGCGTGATGCGCCTCAGGTCGTAGAGCGCGACCGACTCGGCGACGTCCTGGGTCAGGTCCAGGATGTCGTCCATGGTATTGATCAGGTCGAGGATCTGGTCGCGGTCGAAGGGAGTCGCGAATCCCTTGTGCAGCAGCCGCACCACTTCGCGGGTCACCTTGTCGGCGGCGCGCTCGGCGGTGTCGATGCGCTGGGCATGCGCCTCCAGCTCGGTGAAGCTGCCGAGCATCGCGGCGAGCTCGCGGCTGCCCTCCACGATGCGCGCCGCATGGGCGTTGAACAGCTCCAGGAACTGCGCCTCGCGCCGGAGGAGGCGCCTCAGCATCCCAGGCCCAGCGACTCGAGCTTTCTCACTTCGCTTTCCTCGAACCCCCAGTCGGCGAGCGCCTGCCGGCCGCCTTCGCCGCGCTCGGGCGGCGCGCGCCGCACGCCGCCCGGCGTGCGCGAGAAGCGCGGCGCCGGAGAGGGTTGCTCGACGCCGCTCACTTCGACGAAATTCCCTCTGAAAGCATTATGCGGGTCGCGCCGCGCTTCCGACCACGACAGCACCGGCGCGAAGCAGGCGTCCGAGCCTGCGAACACCTTGCACCACTCGTCGCGGGTTTTCGATTTGAAGGTCCTGGCGAACAGGGCCTTCATCTCGGGCCAGCGGCTGCGGTCATGCTGGGCCGGTACGCCGCCGAGCTTTAATCTTTGGATCAGCTCTTCAAAAAACCGCGCTTCGATCGCCCCGATCGAGACGTACTTCGCGTCTTTCGTCTCGTACACGTTGTACCAGGGCGCGCCGGTATCGAGGATGTTGTCGCCGCGTTCCTCGGACCAGTCTTTTGCAGCAAGAAAGCCCGAAAACATGGCCGCAAGGAGCGATGCCCCTTCCACCATGGCGGCGTCGACCACCTGGCCGCGCCCCGAGCGCGCGGCCTCGAGCAGCGCGCAGGCGACGCCGAAGCCCAGCAGCATGCCGCCGCCGCCGAAGTCCCCGACCAGGTTGAGCGGCGGCACCGGCGCCTCGCCCTTGCGGCCGAACGCGTGCAGCACGCCGGCGAGCGCGATGTAGTTGATGTCGTGGCCGGCGCGCGGCGCGCACGGCCCGTCCTGGCCCCAGCCGGTCATGCGGCCGTAGGCGAGCTTCGGGTTGGCCTTCAGGCAGGCCTCGGGCCCGAGGCCGAGGCGCTCCATCACGCCGGGTCGGAAGCCTTCGATCAGCGCGTCGGCGCGCGCCACGAGTTCGAGCGCGGCCGTGGCGGCGCCGGGCGCCTTCAGATCCAGCGTCACCGAGCGCCGGCCGCGCAGCATCACGTCCATCCAGCGCTCGCGCTTCAGGCCCAGGTCGCTCGCCGCCGGCCGGTCGACGAGCAGCACGTCCGCGCCCATGTCCGCGAGCAGCATGCCCGCGAACGGCCCCGGGCCGATGGCCTCGAACTCGAGGACGCGAACGCCGGAAAGCGGGCCCGCCATCGCACCCGTTCAATGCATCCCGAGCGCGGCTTCGATATTGCGCACCATCGCGACCAGGCGCGGGCCGATGTCCTCCTCGAGCTGGCCCTTGTGCAGCATGAAGGCGGGAACGGCGCAGTTGAAGGCCACTACTTCGCCGTCGACGGTGCGCCGCATCGGTACGCCCACGGCGTGCACTTCGCGCAGGATCTCGCCGTTGGACAGGCAAAAGCCGCGCGTGCGAATGTCCTCCATCGCCTTGTCGATCTGCGGGCGGTACTTGCGGTGCATCTCGGGTTCCTTCACCTTCATCTGGTTGAGCACCGACTCGCGCTCCGGCGGCGTGCACGAGGCGATGAAGGCGCGCCCGATCACCGACTGCGCGATGGGCACCGCGGTACCGATGTCGGGCAACGTCGCGATGCCGTTGCCGTTGCGGCAGGACTCCACGTACACCATGTTCATGCGGTCGCGGATGCCCATGGAGACCGCGCCGCTGCACGACTCGGCGAGCTCCTTCATGAACGGGCGCGCGACCTGGCGCACGCTCATCGAGGCGAGCAGCGGGTAGCCGATGGACAGCACCGCCGAGCCGAGCTGGTACTTGCCCAGGCGCATGTTGTGCCGCAGGTAACCCAGCTTGGTGAGCGTGTAGGTGAGCCGCGACACGGTGGGCTTGGGCAGCCCGGTGCGCACCGAGATCTCCTTGTTGCCCAGCATCGGCTCGAGCGGCGTGAAACAGCGCAGCACTTCGAGCCCGCGCGCGAGCGTCGTGGCAAACTGCCGGTCGCCCCCGTGTTCGTAGCTGTACTGGCCGGAAGGCGGGGAAAGCGGTGCGTCGGACTCGAGTGCGCCCATGGGGCCTCCTGTTGTTTTAGTGGCTGCAGCGGGGCAGCGCGATTTTGGTGCGTTTCAATATTCGGTCCGACGGCGGAGCGCTGTCAATTTAGTCATACCATGTTTTGCAGAGCGGAACTCGCAACCATATCATGAGCAAATCGCCCTTCGATTTATCCGGCAAGGTGGCGCTGGTCACCGGCTCCACGCGCGGCATCGGCAAGTCCATGGCGGAGGAAATGGCGCGCGCCGGGGCGAAAGTGGTGGTCTCCAGCCGCAAGGCGGATGCCTGCGAGCAGGTGCGCGCGCAGTTCGAACAGCAGGGCTACGAGGTCCTGGCGCAGCCCTGCAACGTCTCGCGAAAGGATGAGTTGCAGGCGCTGGTGGATGCGACGCACAAGCGCTGGGGCCGCATCGACATCGCGGTTTCAAACGCGGCCTCCAATCCGTACTACGGCCCACTCGCGCAGATCCCGGACGAGGCCTTCGACAAGATCATGCTGAACAACGTGAAAAGCGTGCTGTGGCTCGCGGCCATGACGCTGCCGGGCATGGCCGAGCGCGGCGGCGGCAGCTTCATCAGCGTGGGCTCGATCGGCGGCATCCTCGCCAACACCGTGATCGGCGCCTACGGCATGTCCAAGGCGGCCGACCACCACCTGGTGAGAAACCTCGCCGCCGAGTGGGGGCCTAAGAACGTGCGCGTCAACGCCATCGCCCCGGGCCTCATCAAGACCGACTTCGCCAAGGCGTTGTGGGAGGACGAAAAGCGCCGCGCGGAACGCGAGGCCGCCACGCCCCTGCGGCGCATCGGCGAGCCGAAGGACATCGGCGCCATCGCGGTGTTTCTCGCTTCGGACGCCGCCGCGTTCATCACGGGGCAGTGCATCGTGGCCGACGGCGG
>DASTTC010000394.1:0-2713 GCA_035760345.1 Burkholderiales bacterium
CAACGGCCAGGGGCTGCCGTCCTCGAGGTCGGCGCGCACGAATCGTATGGATTCAAGAGATTGCGGTTCCCGGTCGATGGCAGTCACCTCGTAGCCGAGGCCGGCCAGATGGCGCGCGTGCCGGCCGCCGCCGCAGGCGAGGTCCAACACCTTGCCGCGCGCGATGCGCGGCGTCCAGCGAACTACCCAGTCCGAGGGACCTGCAATCTCGTGGCCCGGCACCCCGCCAGCCTAGCGGTCCTTGCCCTTGCCGCCGCCCTTGTCGCCGCGGTTGCGGGGGTGCCGGTAGCCCGGTTCGTACTCCGCCGACTTCACGAAAAAGACCGGCCGATTGCAGGCGCCGTACTTGCTGCAATGCTTCGACCAGTTGCGCGCGTGGCCCGGAGGCACGTGCAGGTAGACGGGCGCCGGCGGCTTCGGGCTGCCTACCACGAGCACCGCCCGCGGGTAGACCAGCGGCGGCGTGTGCTTGCCGATGTCCACGCGTCCGTAGACGCCGGGCGCGATTCCCCCGGAGACCGACAGGCGGATGTCTTGCGCTACCGCCGGCGCGAGCAGCGCGGCCGCGGCGAGGACGAACAGGAGCTTGAGACGGGTTTTCATGCGCAGATAATGCGCGCAGGCATGCGCGCCGCGCAAGCGCACTTTGTCGCGGTCCGGCGACTGTCCGTCAGAACCCGCACATCGCAAGAAACGCGTTGGAGGCCGAGACGACCATGTCCGGGCGCAAGTACCAGGCGAAGATCACCGCACACGCAAGTGCGAGCGCGGCCAGCCCCGCCCATTTCCACGCGTTCATGCCGCGGCGTGCGCCGGCCGCCGCTCCGCGATCGGCTTTTCGTTGACCGGCAGGTTGACCAGCGCGGCGAACACGCCCAGGCCGATGGCGATGACGAGGGCGCCGTAGTAGCTGCCGGTCTGGTCGTAGAGGTACCCGGCGAGCCATACGCCGATGAAGCTGCCGATCTGGTGGCCGAGGAACACGATTCCCGTCAGGGTCGCAAGATAACGCAGCCCGAAGATCTGTCCAACGAGGCCGGTCGTCAGGGGTACGGTGCCAAGCCAAAGGAACCCGATGCCGCAGGCGAACACGTACAGCGTCAGAGGGGTGAGCGGAAGCGCGACCAGCATGAGAATCAGCAGCGCGCGCAGCGCGTAGATCGCCGACAACAGATACTTCTTGCTGTAGCGGCCGCCGAGCCACCCGGCGGCGAAAGTACCGACCATGTTGCACAGCCCGATCAGCGCGAGCGCGGTCATGCCGTGCTCGGGCTTCAGGCCGTTGTCCGTGACGTAGGACGGCAGGTGCACGGTGAGCATCGCGATGTGGAAGCCGCACACGAAGTAGCCCCAGAACAGCAGGTGGAAGCCCCGCTCGCGCCTCGCCTCGTGCAGCGCCTCGCCGAGCGACTGCTGCGGCCCGGTATGCGCCGGCGCCTTGCCGCGGGTGAAGTAGGCGAGCGGCACGATGAGCGCGGCAATCGCGGCGAGCACCAGTAGGGCCACGCGCCAATCGAAGGCCGAGATCAGCAGCTGCGTGATCGGCAGGAGGGCGAACTGGCCGAAGGAGCCGGCCGCGACCGCGATGCCGAGCGCAGTGCTGCGCTTCTCCGGCGGGGTCACCCGGCCGATCACCGCCAGGATGGTGGCGAACGTTACTCCCGAAAGCGCGAGCCCGACGAGAAAGCCCGAGCCCAGGTGGAGCGCAAGCGCCGTCTCAGTCAACGCCATGACCACCAGGCCCAGCACGTACGCGACGCCGCAAAGCGCTACGACGCGTCCGGTTCCATAACGGTCGGCAATGCCGCCGGCAAACGGGCCGAAGATCCCCCACAGCAGGTTCTGGATCGCCATGGCGAACGAGAAGGTCTCGCGGCCCCAGCCGTTCTCGAGGCTCATCGGCTGCAGGAACAGGCCGAAGCCCGCGCGCACGCCGAAGCCGACGCACAGGATCATGCAGCCGGCGACAAGGACGGCAGTCGGGCTGCGAAGCGAAGTCAATTGCACGGCCGGGAGTTTATCGCGCCGCAGCAATACGCGCCGCAACAGTTCCGCAGTTAAATGGGGACTGTCCCTATTTGATCTTCGTCACCTGGGGCAGGTCGCACTCCAGGATCGCCTGGCGCAGGGCCTCGATGGCCTGCGGGCGCGGGAAGCTCTTGCGCCACGCCAGCACCACGCGCCGGTCCGGCACCGGCCGGGCGAACGGGCGCATGCGGATCAGTTCGCTGCCGGCGTCGTTGGCCGGCACCGAAGTCGCGGGCAGCACGGTGACGCCGACGCCGCCCGCCACCATCTGGCGGATGGTTTCGAGCGAACCGCCTTCCATCGTGCGCGCAAGGCCCCCGCGCGGGCCGCGCTGCACGCTGGAACACAGATCCAGCACCTGGTCGCGAAAGCAGTGCCCGGTGCCCAGCAGCAGCAGGCTCTCGCGGCTGAGTTCGTCGGCGGAGATGTGTTTCTTCCTCTCCAGCGGGTGGCCCTGCGGCAGCGCCACCATGAACGGCTCGTCGTACACCGCGCGCGCCGCCACGCCCGGCTCGGCGAACGGCAGTGCGACCACGATCACGTCCGCCTCGCCCTGCTTGAGCGCCTCGGCGAGCTTGTGCGTGTAGTTTTCCTGGATCAGGAGCTGCATGGTGGGCGCGCGCTTGCGCAGCACCGGGATGAGCTTGGGCAGCAGGTACGGCCCGATGGTGTAGATGGCGCCCAG
>DASTTC010000395.1:0-10864 GCA_035760345.1 Burkholderiales bacterium
AGCAGGGCGCCGCCCACGCCGAGCAGCACGCCGGCGAGGCCGCCGATCAGCGACAGCGTGACGGCTTCCACCAGGAACTGCCCGAGGATGTCCCGCGTGCGCGCGCCCACCGCCATGCGCAGGCCGATCTCGCGCGTGCGCTCAGTGACCGAGACCAGCATGATGTTCATGATACCGATGCCGCCGACCACCAGCGATACGGAGGCGACCGCCGCGAGCAGGAGCGCCAGCACGCGGCTCGAGGCTTCCTGCGCTGCCATCACTTCGGCGAGGTTGCGCAGGGAAAAATCATCCTCGGCGCCCGGCTGCAGGCGGTGGCGCTGGCGCAGCAGCGCGCGCACCTGCGTCTCGGCGGCCTGGGTGTCGTAGCCGTCGGCGACCTTCACCCAGATCGTGCTCACGGCACGCTGCTTGGCGAGGTTGGCGGCGCCGAGGACGCGGCTGCGCGCCGTGGCGATAGGGATCAGGATGATGTCGTCCTGGTCGGAGCCCATCATGCTCTGGCCCTTGTTCTCGAGCACGCCGATCACCGTGAAGGGCACGCGTTTGATACGCACGACCTGCCCCACCGGGTCGTCGCCGCCAAACAGTTCGCGCACCACCGTCTGTCCGACGATGCACACCTTGCCGGCGCCCGACATCTCTGCGGGTTCGAAAATCCGCCCGGACGCCAGGCGCCATTCCCGCACCGCGAGGTACTCCGGCGTGGTGCCGTAGATCTGCGTCGACCAGTTGCCGTTGCCCCAGATGACCTGTGCGCCGCCGCGCAGGGCCGGCGCCGCCGTCGCCTCCTGGATCTCGCGGTTGATGGCAAGGGCGTCGTCCTCCGACAGCGTGTAGCTGGAACCCACCGCCAGGCGCACGCCGCCCTGCGTGCGCGCTCCCGACAGGATCAGCAGGAGGTTCGAGCCGAGCGCGCGGATCTGCTCCTCCACGCGTGCCTGGGCGCCTGCGCCCACGGCGACCATCACGATGACCGCGGCCACGCCGATGATGATGCCGAGCATGGTGAGGCCGCTGCGCAGCTTGTTCACGGCGAGCGCGCGCAGCGCGATCCTGAACAGGGCGCCCAGCTTCACGCCGGCGCCCCCTCCACGGCGAGCAGGCGCCGCGCATCGTCCGGCGACGCGTTGCGCTCGTCGGCCACCACCCGCCCGTCCAGAAAGCGCAGCACGCGCCGCGCGAAGCGCGCCACCTCGGGCTCATGCGTCACCACCACCACGGTCATGCCCTGCGCGTTCAGTTCCTGGAACAGCGCCATGATCTCCAGGCTGGTGCGCGAATCGAGCGCGCCGGTCGGCTCGTCGGCGAGGATCAGCGCAGGACGCGTGACCAGCGCGCGCGCGATCGCCACCCGCTGCTGCTGGCCGCCCGAGAGCTGCTGCGGCAGGTGATGGGCGCGCTCCGCGAGACCCACGCGCGCCAGCATCTCGAGGGCGCGGCGGCGACGCTCCGCCGCCCCCGCGCCCGCATAGACCAGCGGCAGCTCCACGTTCTCGAGGGCGCTGGTGCGCGCAAGCAGATTGAAACTCTGGAACACGAAGCCGATGTGGCGGTTGCGGGCCGCGGCAAGCGCATCGCTGTCGAGCGCGGAGACGTCCTGGCCAGCGAGCACGTACTCGCCCGAGCTCGGCCGGTCCAGGCAACCCACGACGTTCATGAAGGTGGACTTGCCCGAGCCGGACGGACCCATCACGGCCAAGTTTTCACCACGCGCGATGTCCACGCTGACGCCGTCAAGCGCCCGGATCACGTTATCGCCGACCCGGTAGTGCTTGGCCAGGTCCCGGGTGTGGATGAGTGCCTCGAGCATCAGAACAGGCGCATGCGCGGCAGGCCGGAGTCGCGCTTCTCCGCGGCCGCCATGCCCACGATCACTTCCCTCCCCTCGGCTAGCGGGTCCCCGAGGAGCTCGGTGCTGGCGCCGTCGCTCAATCCGAGGCGAACCTCCAGCGGCTTGGCGCGGCCCTCCTCCAGCGTCCATACGCGACCTGCGGCACCGCCGGGCCGGGTGCCCCTGGCTTGCCGGGCGGAGGGGTCGTCGCCGGCGTCCGACGGGCGAAAGCGCAGGGCGGCATTGGGTACCTTGAGCGCGCTCTCGCGATGCGCGACCACGATGCGCACATTGGCTGTCATTCCGGGCAGCAGCGACAGGTCCGGGTTGCGCGCCGAGATCACCACCGTGTAGCTCACCACGTTCTGCACGTTCACCGGCGCCTTGCGGATCTGCACGATCTCGCCCGCGAAGCTGCGGCGCGGGAACGCATCGACGGTGAAGCTGACGGCCTGCCCGGCGCGCAAGCGCCCGACGTCCGCCTCGTCGATCGCCGCTTCGACCTGCATGTCGCGCAGGTCGCGTGCGATCGTGAACAGCACCGGCGCCTGCAGGCTGGCGGCCACCGTCTGCCCGGCGTCCACGTTGCGCAGGATCACCGTGCCGTCAACCGGCGCGCGGATGATCGTGCGCTCGAGGTCCACCTGGGCCTGGCGCAATAGCGATTCGCGTTGCTTCACGGCGGCCAGGGCGCTGCCCACCTGCGCCTCGGCCACGCGCTGCTGCGCCGCGACCGCCTTCAACTGCTCGCGCGTCGCGTCGAGCACGGTGCGCGCCTTGTCGAGCTCGGCCGGCGAGAGGTAGTTCTTATCCACCAGCGACTTCTTGCGCTCGTAGTCGCGCTCGGCATCCGCCAGGTTGATGCGCACGCGAGCCAGCTCGGCTTGTTGGGCAGCGAGGCTGGCGCGCGCCACCGCCACGGCGCTTTGCGCCGCGTCCACGTCGGCGCGCGCCTGGTTCACGCGCAGCTCGAAGGTCGCGGGATCGATGCGCGCGATGATCTGGTTCTGTTTCACCGGCGAATTGAAGTCGGCGTAAATCTCCTTGACCTGGCCGGAGATCTGCGAGCCCACTTGCACCGTGGTCACCGCATTGAGGGTGCCGCTCGCGATGACCACCGCGGTCAGCGGCCCGCGCTCCACCTTGGCGAGGCGGTACTGGGGTTGTCCGCCGCCATTGCCCGTTCCGAACCAGGCATACAGGCCGGCAACGGCCGCCAGCACGGCGAGGGCGATCGCGGACTTGAGCGCGAACTTCAATTCGCGCGCCGGCGCCAGGCGCCCGAGCGGCCACCGCGCTTTTCCTCCAGGCGCAGGTCGGTGAGCACCATGCCGCGATCCACCGCCTTGAGCATGTCGTAGACCGTAAGCAGACCGACCGCGGCGGCAGCGAGGGCTTCCATTTCCACGCCCGTGGGTCCGCGACATTCGACGGTCGCAGTGATGGCCACGCTGGCGCGCGCCGGCTCGAGCGTGAACTCCACAGCCGCGCGCGTGATGGCGATGGGGTGGGCCAGGGGGATCAGGTCCGGCGTGCGCTTGGCCGCCTGGATCGCGGCAATTCGTGCCACGCCGAGCACGTCGCCCTTGGCGGCGCGACCGGCTGCAAGCCGCCGCAGGGTGGCCGCTTGCATGGCGATCCGCCCCGAGGCAATCGCCACGCGGTGTGTGCGCGCCTTGGTGCCGACGTCGACCATGTGCGCGCGCCCGCCGCGATCGAAATGGGTCAGCGTGCGGCGGGTCTTGGGTTTTCGTGCCATGCCTCGCTCCGGAACTCGGAGGACGCGACGGTATCATATCCCCATGCGCCTCAGATCCAGAGCGGCGTTCCTCCTGCTCGCCGGGCTGATGGCCTGGGCGGCGTACGCGGCCGCGCAGCCGCTGCCGGAGCTCGGCGATGCGGCGGGCACGGCGATCGCGCCGCACGTCGAGCGCCGCATCGGCGAGAGCATCGTGCGCGAGATCCGCTACCGCGACCCGGCCTACCTGGACGATCCTGAAGTCAACGCCTACCTCGACAGCCTGGGCCGTCGGCTGCTCTCGGCGAACTCCGCCGCGCAGCAGGACTTCGAATTCTTCGCGATGCGCGATCCGGCCATCAACGCCTTCGCGCTGCCGGGCGGATTCATCGGCGTGCACACCGGGCTGTTGTCCGCGGCGGAAAGCGAGTCCGAGCTGGCGTCGGTGCTGGCGCACGAAATCGCGCACGTCACGCAACGGCACATCGCCCGCCTCATCGGTGCCCAGCAGCAGATGCAGCTGCCCAGCATGGTGGCCCTGGCCGCCGCCATCCTCCTGGGCGCCTCGCGACCGGACCTGGCGGCGGGCGCCGCAGCCGCCGCGCAGGGAGGCATGATCCAGCAGCAATTGAGCTACACGCGCGAATTCGAGCGCGAGGCCGATCGCATCGGATACCGTTCGCTGCTCGATGCGGGGTTCGACGCGCGCGCCATGCCCGGGTTCTTCGAGAAAATGCAGCGCTACGGGCGCTTGGGCGACGATGGCAGCGTGCCGAGTTACCTGCGCACGCACCCGATGACCACCGAGCGCATCGCCGATGCGCAGGGCCGCGCCGCGAATGCCCCCTACCGGCAGTACCTGGACAGCCTGGATTTCCACCTCGTGCGTGCCAAGCTGCGCGCCGAGGCCGGGGAGCCGCGCGATGCGGTGGCGGCGTTCGACGCCGCAGTGCGCGAACGGCGTTTCGCCAACGAGATGGCCGCCCGCTACGGGCTGGTGGTCGCGCGGCTGCGGGCGCGGCAACTGCCCGAGGCGCGCTCGGGCCTGGCGGCCCTGCGCGAGACCGGTGCGGCGAGCCTGATGATCGAGACACTCGCCGCCCGCGTACAGCAGGCCTCCGGCAACAACGCGGGCGCGCTCGCTACGCTCGCGCAGGCACTGCGACGCTATCCCGGACGGCTGCCCGTCGTCTACGCCTATGCCGAGGCGCTGCAGCAGGCGGGGCGGCAGGCCCAGGTGCTCGCGGTACTGGCCGATCCCGTGCGCCGGCATCCCGAGGACGCGCGCCTGCGAGCGCTACAGGCGCGTGCGCACGCCGGGCTCGGCCAGCGGCTGTTGCAGCACCAGGCCCAGGCCGAGCTCTACGTGCTGCGCGGAAGCGTGCCGGCCGCGATCGAGCAGCTGCAGCTCGCCAAAGCGGCGGGGGACGGAAATTTCTACGAACTTTCGGCGGTCGAGGCGCGGCTCAAGGAACTGCGCGCGCGCCACGCGCAGGAGGTGCGCGACGCCAAGCGCTGATCAGCCGCGCGTGACTTCGTGCGCGTCCGAATAGGCGTCGTACAACAGATCGAAGGTCTTCTCCGCTTCGCGCAACAGCTCATCGTCACTGGCGGTCCGGCGCACCGCACCCTGCAGCAGCGTTTGCACGCCTGCCGCCTCCGGCACCGGCGTGCCGCGCACTTCCAGGTAATGGACGATGCTGCCGATCCTGGTCAGCGCCGTGTGGCCGGCCAGGCCGAACTGGCCGAGCATCTGCTCGAAGGTCACGCGCGAGTCGCTGTTGGCGTAGCGCGCACCCTCGAAGCCGAAGCCGATGGCGCCTTCGGGGCAGGCGGCAGCCTTGTCGAGCCACAGCAGCTTCGCCTCGGAGTCGACGAAGCGGCGCACGAGCCACGCGCTGGCCAGGCGATCGGCCCACAGCGGCCGGCGCGTGGCCCAGGTGCGGCGCTGCAGCGGCTGCTCGTCGGCGCGCGCGACCGGACCGGACTGCGCCGGGAACAGCAGCTTGCGCACGGCGGCTTCAGCCTCGGCCAGCGCCTGCTCGGCGCGCCCACGCGCCTGGTTGGGAAAGAAATCGAGCGCGGCGATGGCTTCGAAATCACGACGCTGCTTGTGCAGCACGCGTGCGATCGCCGAGGCGTCCGACACCCCGAAGCCAATGCTCAGGCTGTGGATGTTCTTGGTGAGATCGTCGTAGCGCGCGCTGCGATCGAAGAAGTGGCGCAATTGCGCCTGTTGCGTCTCGCTTGCCGCCTCGACGCGCAGCACATTCGCGATGCCCGCGTTCTGCGCGACGTAGTGCGCCAGATGGTCAAGCGCGTGCCGGTTCGCCGGCGAATCGGGAAGCAGGTACACGCCTTCGCGCATCACCGCCGCGCCCAGCGACTCCAGCGTGCGCAGCATGCGCATGCGCCCCGCCGGATCTTCGGTCGGCAGTTGCGTCACCGTGACCAGCCAGCGGTTGCCCGCCGCCGGATCCTGCTGCAGCGTCGCGGCGTTTTCGGTTTCCATCGTGCGCGCGGATTATTGCACGGCGGCGCGCACGTGATATATAAGCCTTCGTCATGGCACAGGCCGCGCGCTGGATGCGCATGCGAATCGACTCGGGCGGCGAGCCGCAGGCGGCTTGCGCCGGGCTCGCGGCCGCCCTGCCGGCAGCGGCGGACCCGATCCTGGTGTGGCTGCGTTCGGCGCGCGAATGCGCCTATGCGCTCATCGCGCCGTGCCGCCTCGCGCCGGGCCGCGCGTGGCGCTGGCGGGCCTGGGGCGCGATGCCGGCGGTCGCGACCTGCCGCCAATACGGGTTGCCCGCTTACCTCGAGGGCGATGCCATCTGGATGCACGGGCGGCGCGTGGCGGAGGTTTCTGCGGCCCGGGTGGGCGAATGCGCCGTGATCGAAGGCGCGTTTCCGGCGCGTCTGGCCGCGGAGCCCGAGCTCGAATCGAAGTTCCGCGAGCGCATCGAGGCGCAGCACGGCTGGCGCTTCGATACCGCATGGCCGAGCGGCGGTGAGGCGCGCCGGTGAGCGTGCGCGGCAGGCAAAGCGCGGCTACTGATCCACCGGCTGCGTGATACCCAAACGCACGTACACCGGCCGCATCTCGCGCCGCAGGGCCGGCAGCCGCGCCAGGTAGGCGAGCGAGGCGCACAGGGCGATCGCGCCGCCGATGGCGAGCGCGGCGGGCGGCCCCACGTACTGCGCCGCCCAGCCCGCGGCGAGCGCACCGAGCGGGCTCACGCCGAGGAAAGACATGATGTAAAGGGCGGCAATGCGCGCCCGCAGGCGGTCCGCGACGATCGTCTGCAGCACCGTATTGATGGACCCGGCGGTGAGCATCATGCCCATGCCGGCCGCGAAGGTGAGCAGCAGCGCCGGCCAGAGCTGCGTGCACCGCGCGTACGCGATCACCGCGGCGCCCGCGGCGGCGCCGGCCCATCCGATCACCGTGAGCAGCCCGCGTACGCTCGGTCGCAGCGCGAGGTACAGCATGCCCGTCACGGCGCCCAGCCCGCCGGCACCGATCAGCCAGCCCAGCGTCTGCGAGTCGCCGCCGAACACGTCGCGCGCGAAGTAGGGCGCAAGCGCCTGCAGCGGCTGGGTGCCCAAGCTGACGGCGGCGAGCAGCAGCAGCGCGGCGCGCGAGGGCGCGAAGCCGTAGGCCCAGCGGAATCCGGCCGCCAATCCGGTGAGCCAGTGCTCGCGCGGCCCCTCGGCCGCCTGCGCGCGCACGCGCAGCAGCGCAAGCGCCACGAGGATCGCCAGGTAGGACGCGCTGTTCAGCGCGAAACCCCATACCTCGCCGCCGAGCGCGATGACCGCGCCGCCGATCATCGGGCCGACGAAGCGCGCGCCGTTCATCAGCATGGACTGGAAGGCGATGGCGTTGGGCAGGTCGGCGCGCCCGTCCACCAGTTCGATGAGCAAGGACTGGCGCGCCGGGCTGTCGAAGGCGTTGACCACGCCGAGGACGAGGTTGCCGGCGATGAGGTGCCAGGGCTGGATGTGACCCGAGGCGACCAGCGCCAGCATGGCGAGCGACTGCGCCAGGGCGATGGCGTTGGTCGTGCGCAGAACCGTGCGCTTGCTCAGGCGATCGACCCACACGCCGGCGAACGGCGCCAGCACGAGAAACGGGACCTGCAGGGCGAAGCTGGCCAACCCGAGGTAGAACGCGGAGCCGGTGAGGCGGTAGATCAGCCAGCTGGTGGCGATGAGTTGCAGCCAGGTGCCGAACTGCGATATGCCCTGGCCGAGGAAGAAGCGCCGGAAGTCGCGGTGCCGGAAGGCGCGCAGCCCGTGCGGGAGGTTCACGTCTTGCCGGTGAGCTTGCTCAGAGTGGCCTGGAAGTTGTCCAGCCGATCACGCATCTGCTGCACCACGTGGGCGGGCGCGCGCTCGACGAAGGAGGCGTCGTCGAGCTTGCTGCGCGCCTTGGCGATCTCCCCCTCGAGGCGCGCGGTTTCCTTCGCGATGCGCGCGCGCTCGGCTTCGGGGTCGACCTCGATGTGCGGCATGAGGCGGTGCGGCCCCACGATCGCCACGGGCGAGTCGGAGGGCGGCAGCACGGCGAACGTCTTCAGCTCCGCGGCACGGGCCAGCGCGGCCATGGCGCTCGCGGCCGCGGCACCCAGCTCGCCGGTCACGTAGAACGTGATGCGGTCCTTCGGCGGGATCTTCGCTTCGCTGCGCAGGTTGCGCGCCGCGTTGACGAGCTCCTTGGCGAACGCGATCTCGCGCTCCGCCGCCTCGTCGATTTTCTCTGCCTGGCTGCGCGGGTACGGCGCGAGCATGACCGTCTCGCCCGTCTTGCCGGCGAGCGGCGCCACCGTCTGCCAGAGCTCCTCGGTGATGAACGGAATGATGGGGTGCGCGAGGCGCAGCGCGGCCTCGAGGACCCGCACCAGCGTGCGGCGCGTGCCGCGCTGCGCGGCGTCATCGCCCCGCGCCAGCTGCTCCTTGGCCACCTCGACGTACCAGTCGCAGTACTCGTCCCAGACGAAGCGGTAGATCGCGCCGGCGGCGTTGTCGAAGCGGTATTCGGCGAAGCCTTTCTCGACTTCGGCCTCCGCGCGCTGCAGGGTGCTCACGATCCAGCGGTCCCAGGCCGAGAGCGCGACCGGCGCCCGGTCGTCCTGCCCGCAATCCTTGCCCTCGGTGTTCATCAGCACGAAGCGCGTGGCGTTCCACAGCTTGTTGCAGAAATTGCGGTAGCCCTCGCAGCGCCCGAGGTCGAAGTTGAGCGTGCGCGAGAAAGTGGCCTGCGCCGCGAAGGTGAAGCGCAGCGCATCGGCGCCGAAGGCGGGAATGCCCTGGGGGTAATGCGCGCGTACGTACTTCTCGATTCTGTGCTGGTGCTCGGCCTTGAGCAGCCCGATGGTCGATTTGGCGAGCAGCTCGGGCAGCGCAATGCCGTCGATGAGATCCAGGGGATCGAGCGTATTGCCCTTGGACTTGGACATCTTCTCGCCCTCGGCATCGCGCACGATGGCGTTGATGTAGACGTGGCGGAACGGCACCTTGCCGGTGAAGTGCCGCGTCATCATCACCATGCGCGCCACCCAGAAGAAGATGATGTCGTTGCCCGTGACCAGCACGGAGGAGGGCAGAAACACGTCCTGGTCGCGGGTCTTGTCGGGCCATCCCAGCGACGTGAAAGGCACCAGCGCCGACGAAAACCAGGTGTCGAGCACATCCGGGTCGCGTCGCAATGTCGCGTCGGGTGCTTTCGCGCGTGCCTCCGCCTCGCTGCGGGCGACGATGAGGGCTCCGGCCTCGTCGTACCAGACCGGGATCTGGTGACCCCACCAGAGCTGGCGCGAGATGCACCAGTCCTGGATGTTGTGCAGCCATTCGTTGTAGGTGCTGGCCCAGTAGTCCGGGAAAAACCGGACCTCGCCGCTCGCCACCGCCTCGAGCCCGGACTTCGCCAAGCCGTCCATCTTCACGAACCACTGGTCGGTGAGCATCGGCTCGACGATGACCCCGGTGCGCCCGGAGCGCGGCACGCGCAGCTTGTAGGGCTTCTCCGAGACGAGCAGGCCCTGCTGCTTCAGGTCGACGAGGATCCGCTGGCGCGCGTCGAACCGGTCCAGGCCGGCGTACTGCGTGCCCTTCACCTTGGCCTCGAGCGTGAGCATCTCCACCGGCGCGAAGCCGTGCCGCTGGCCGACCGCGTAGTCGTTGAAATCGTGCGCCGGGGTGATCTTCACGCAGCCGGTGCCGAAGGCGGGATCGACGTAGTCGTCGGCGATGACCGGAATCGTGCGGCCCGTCAGAGGCAACTGGACCGATTTCCCGACGTACTTCGCGTAGCGCTCGTCCTTCGGATTCACCGCGACGGCCACGTCGCCGAGCAGGGTTTCGGGCCGCGTCGTCGCCACCGCCAGGCTGAAGCCCGTGCCCGGATAGCGGATCTCCCAGATCTTCCCGTCTTCCTCCTCGCTGTCGACTTCGAGGTCCGACACCGCGGTGCCGAGCACCGGATCCCAGTTCACCAGGCGCTTGCCGCGGTAGATCAATCCTTGCTCGTACAGCCGCACGAACACTTCGACCACGGCACGCGACATCTTCGCGTCCATGGTGAAGTAGCCGGCTCTCTGTCCCTCGGTGTCGGCGTAGGTCCAGTTGCCGGAGGCGCCGAGGCGGCGCATCTGGCCCATGATGGAGGCCCCCGAGCGTTGCTTCCATTGCCACACGCGCTCCACGAATTTCTCGCGGCCGAGGTCGTGGCGCGACCGGCCCTCGCCCTGCAGCTGGCGCTCGACCACGATCTGCGTGGCGATGCCGGCGTGGTCGGTGCCCACGACCCAGTTGGCGTTGTCGCCGCGCATGCGGTGATAGCGCACGAGCGCGTCCATCAGCGTCTGCTGGAACGCGTGCCCCATGTGCAGCGTGCCGGTGACGTTCGGGGGCGGCAGCTGGATGCAGTAGGCGGGTTGCGCGTCGCCCTGGTGCGCGAACCAGCCCGCGGACTCCCAGCGCCCGTACCAGCGGGCCTCGACCGCTCGTGGATCGAAGCTCTTGTCGAGCGACATGCTCAACCGCCCGTGGCGGCGGAGCGCTTCGCGGCGAGGGCGCCGGCGTCGAGCTGGCGCGCTTGCAGCTCGCGCGCCACGGCCACCGCCACCGTTTCGCGCAAGGCGGCGCGCACCGCCTCGCCGAGCGCGGCGAGCGCGGGCTGCAACTCGTTTTCCAGTCGCTGCAAGACCGCCCGTTCCAGCTCGCGCGAAAGGGCTTCCACCGCGGCTGCGTCGAGCGCGGCCGGACCCGCGGTGGCGCTCGGATCCACG
>DASTTC010000396.1:0-2088 GCA_035760345.1 Burkholderiales bacterium
ACCGCGAACGCATGGCGCCCCGGGATCGCGCCCTTGTCGTTGAAGCTGTCGCTCGAGAGGATCATGGTGTGGCTCCTTGCGGGACGATTATAAGAGCCTCGGCGTCGCACCGGTTCATGCGCCGCAGGCGCGGCACGTAACGCGGGAACGGCAGGCCGAAGCGGCGCTCCAGCGCGTGCGCGCGGCGCGCCAGCGCGTCCCAGGCCATGCTGTGCGGCGCGCCCTTCAGTGCGATCACGATCACGTTCGGGTCGTAGAGCGCGGGCAGCGCCAGCGCCGCGCCGCCGAACGCCCGCTCCACGCGCTCGATGCGCTGGTCGAGCTTCGGGTCGTCGTTCATCAGGTTGAGCACCAGCGCGCCCGGCGCTTCGAGCGCGAGCCAGGCCGCGTCGAAAAACGCCTGGCTGACGAGCGCGGCCGGCGGATGCTCGTCGTCGAACGCATCCACCACCAGCAGGTCGCAGCATTCGGGCGCCAGCGCCTCGGCGCCGTCGCCGATTTCGACCGTGAGCCGCGCGTCGTCTTCCGGCAGCCGGAACTGCGCGCGCGCCACGTCCACCACGCGGGGATCGAGTTCCACCACGCGCGTGTTCATCCAGGGCAGGCGCTTCCAGAAGAACTTGACCAGCGAGCCGCCGCCGAGGCCGATCTTCAGCGCGCGCGCGGGGCACGGGTGGAACAGCAGAAAGTTCATCATGCAGCGCGTGTACTCGAGCTCGAGCGCATACGGGTCGGAAAGGCGCATCGAGCTCTGGATGGCCTCGCCGCCGACGTGCAGCGTCCTCACGCCGCGCACCTCGCTCACGGTGAGGGCGGGGAGCCGGCTCATGCGCGGTGGCTGAAATACCGGCGAATCGCCAGCGCGATTCCGGCGCCGGCGAACGAGAGCGCCGCGCAGCCGAGGATCGAGACGTCATAGGAGCCGAAGGCGTCGTAGCTCGCGCCGGCGAACGTCGGGCCGATCAGCGTGGCGACGCCCGCGGCCGTATACAGGGCGCCGAGGATCGCCGACAGGCTCTTCGGGCCGAACAGATCCATGCACAGCGTCGGCGCGAGCGCCACGTAGCCGCCGTAGAGCGTACCGAAACTCACCGCGAAAGCCGCGAGCAGCCAATAGCTCTGCGCCCCCCACCAGACGAGGAACAGCAGACCGAGGCCCGCGCCGATCGCCACCAGCGAGCGCGCGTGCCCCAGCCGTACCGCAACGGAGCCCATCAGGAACCGCCCGAGCAGGCTCCCCAGCCCGAGCAGGCTCACCAGGCTCACGCCTTGCGCCTCGCTCAGGCCGACGTCCTGTGCGTAGGGCACGAGGTGCACCACCGGCACGAAAAAGCCAACGCAGATAAGGAAAGCCACCGCGTACATCAGCCAGAACAGGCGGCTGCGCATCGCCGCGCCGAGCGTCATCCCGGGGAGCGCAGTCCCGGCCGCGGCGGCGCGCGTCGCCGCGCGCCCGCCGAGCAGCAACGCCGCCGGCACTGCCGCGAGCAGCGTGAGCGTCATCAGCCCCAGGTAGGCGCCGCGCCAGCCCCACAGCTCGATCCACCAGGCGGCGAGCGGCGGCACCAGCAGATTGCCGGCGCCGATGCCCGAGACCGCGATGCCGCCCGCGAGCACGCGATTGTGCGTGAACCAATGCTGGACGGCGGCGACCGAGGGCACGTAGGACAGGCCGATGCCCACGCCGATGCCGATGCTGTAGGTGACGTACAGGACGAACAGCGACTGCGCATGCGCGGAGGCGGCGAGCCCCGCGGCGATCGACAATGCGCCCACGAGGCACACGCCGCGCGGCCCGAAACGGTCGGCGAGCAGCCCGCCTGGCACGCCGAAGGAGAACCACAACAGCGCGCACAGCGAGAAAACGAGCGACACGTGGGCGCGCGACGCGCCGAACTCGGTCTGGAACGCCGTGAAGAACGCGGCGAAGGAATAGGCGACGCCGAAACCGACGAACATCAGGGTGAAGGCGCAGGCCACCACCCACCAGCCGGCGCGGTTGCGCGTCAAGTCAGCGCCGGGCGGCAGGTTTGCGCGCTGCCCGTTGTGCCGTCATGCTGGCGGGCATGGCTTCACCTTGCGAGGCTT
>DASTTC010000397.1:0-2987 GCA_035760345.1 Burkholderiales bacterium
CCGAGGCCGACGGGCTGATCATCCGCTCCAAGCTGCCCGACGACATCTTCGAGGCCGCGCCGCAGTTGCGCGCCATCACCATCCACGGCACCGGCATCGACCTGGTGCCGCTCGCCGAGGCCACCCGGCGCGGCGTGCCGGTGGCGAACCTGCCCGGCGCCAACGCGCAGTCGGTGGCCGAGTACTGCGTCATGGCGATGCTGATGCTCGCGCGCAATATCCCCGCCATCACGCAGGCCACGCGCGCGCTACCCTGGGACGAAGCGCGCAAGCACGCCGCGCCGGCGCACGAGATCGCGGCCATGACCGTCGGCATCGTGGGCGTCGGCGAAATCGGCGCACGCGTGGCGAAGATCTGCCGGCTCGGCTTCGGCATGCGCGTGCTTGGCCACCAGCGCCGGCTGGATCGCCTGCCGCAGGAGGTGCAGGGCGCCGAGCTCGACGAGCTCGTCGCGCAGTCGGATTTCATCGTCATTGCCTGCCCGCTCACACCGGAGACGCACCACCTGTTCGACGCCGCGCGGCTTGGCGCGATGAAGTCCACCGCCTGGCTGATCAACGTCGGGCGCGGCCCCGTCGTCGACGAGGCGGCGCTGGTCGACGCCCTTCACGCCAAGCGCATCGCCGGGGCGATGCTGGATGTCTACGAGCACTACCGCATATCGCCGGGACACCCGCTCTTCGCGCTCGGCAACGTGATCCTCACGCCCCACCTCGCCGGCAGCACGCACGAATCCCGGGCGCGTGCCAGCGTGCGCGCCGCCGACGAGCTGCTGCGCATGCTCGGCGGCAAAAAACCCATGAATCTCGTCAACCCGGAAGCCTGGCATGCACGCCGACCTGAAGATCGCTGACCTCAGGGCCTACCCGACGTCCTTCCCCGTGCCGCCCGAGCACCGCGTCGCGCTCGGCATCGGCACCGCCATCAAGCGCGACGCGGTGGTGGTCAAGGTCACCACGGCCGGCGGCCTCGTCGGCTGGGGCGAATCGCACCACGGGCGCGCGCACACGGCGGTCGCGAAGCTGATCGAAACGACGTTGCGGCAGCTGGTCCTGGACATGGACGCCGCGGACGTGGTCGGCGTGTGGAAGAAGATCTACGACAAGCAGCTCGCCAGCCACGGCATGGGCGCGGGCACCTGCCTGGCGATGAGCGGCATCGACATGGCGTTGTGGGACATCCGCGGCAAGGCGGCGGGCATGCCGCTCTACCGGCTGCTCGGCGGGGCGAAGAGGGCGATTCCCGCCTACGCGGGCGGCGTGTCGCTCGGCTACCAGGCGCCGGGGCCGCTGATCGACGAGATCCGGCGCAACCTCGCGCTCGGCTACAAGGCGATCAAGCTGCGCGTGGGCGACACGGTGAAGCGCGACGTCGGGCGGCTGCGCGCGGTGCGCCAGGCCTGCGGCGAGGAGATCGCGATCCTCACCGACGCGAACACCGGCTACAGCGTCGAGGACGTGCGCCGCGTGATGCCGGCGCTCGACGAGCTGAAGATCGGCTGGCTGGAAGAGCCCTTTCCGGCGCACGATTACCGCAGCTATGCACTGGCGAAAGGCTTCGGCCGCACGCCGCTTGCCGCGGGCGAGAACCACTACACGCGTTTCGAATTCAACCGCGTGATCGAAGACGGCGCGATCACCATCTTGCAGCCGGATCTTTCGAAGTCCGGCGGGATCACCGAGGGGCTGCGCATCGCGGCGCTCGCCTCGGCGTACAAACTGCCGATCCACCCGCACAGCTCGATGACGGGGCTCAATCACGCCGCGACCATCCACTTGCTCTGTGCGATCGACAACGGCGGCTGGTTCGAGGGCGATGCCTCCAGGTCCAACCTGTTCCGCGACGAGCTGGTGCAGAACCCCGGCCAGGTGGACAAGGACGGCAAGGTCTGGCCGCTCGAGACGCCGGGGCTCGGCGTGGAGGTGAACGAGGAGTTCCTGACAAAGCACCCGCCGATCGAGGGGCCGGGTTACATCTGACCCGCAAGCAGCCGCAGGTCTCCCCCAGCGGCCGCGGTGTTCACCGTGTACACGCGCTCGACGGCGAAGCGCGGCAGCGTGAACGGTCCGCCCGACTTCGGCCCGGTGCCCGAGAGCCCTTCGCCGCCGAAGGGCTGCACGCCGACCACCGCGCCGATCATGTTGCGGTTCACGTAGAGGTTGCCGACCGCCGTGCGCGCGCGGATGTGCTCGGCACGCGAGTCGATGCGCGTGTGCACGCCGAGCGTCAGGCCGTAGCCCATGGCGTTGATGTCGTCGATCACCGCGTCGAGTTTCTCGATCGCGAAGCGCGCTACGTGCAGCACCGGGCCGAAGCGCTCGCCCGGCAGCTCGCGGATCGAGCCTACCGCGAAGGCGACCGGCGCGACGAAGTGGCCTTGCGCGGGCAAGGGCCCCGCTTCGGCGAGCGGCGCGCCGCGCGCGCGCAACCCCGCCACGTAGTCGTCGAGCGTGCGCTGCGCCTCGATGTCGATCACCGGCCCGATGTCTGTCGAAGGATCGGCAGGGTCCCCAAGTCGCAACGCTTGCGTCGCCCCGCGCAGCATCTCGATCACCGGGTGCGCGATCTCCTCCTGCAGGTAGAGCATGCGCAGCGAGCTGCAGCGCTGCCCCGCCGAGCGGAACGCGCTCGCCACCACCGCGTCCACCACCTGCTCCGGAAGCGCCGTGGAATCGACGATCATGGCGTTCAGGCCTCCCGTCTCGGCGATGAGCGGCACGATCGGGCCCTCGCGCTGCGCGAGCAACCGCTGGATCGCGCGCGCGGTCTCCACCGAGCCGGTGAACGCAACGCCCGCGATACGCGGATCGGCGACCAGCGCCTGGCCGATCTCTCCGTCTCCGGTCAGGAACTGCAGCACGTCCGGTGGTATCCCGGCCTCGAGCGCCAACTCGACCACGCGATGCGCCGTGAGCGGCGATTGCTCGGCGGGCTTCGCGACGACCGTGTTGCCGGCGCCGAGCGCCGCGGCCACCTGCCCGGTGAA
>DASTTC010000398.1:0-5345 GCA_035760345.1 Burkholderiales bacterium
GATGCGGCGCATGCGCTCCGGCGGCAGGTTGTCGATGCGCTCGCCCTCCAGGCGGATCTCGCCGGCGGCGATGCGTCCCGGGGGTTCCAGCAGCCCGATGATCGCCATGCCGGTGAGCGACTTGCCGGCGCCGGACTCGCCCACTACGCCGAGCACTTCGCCGGGCGCGATGGAGAACGACACGTCGTCCACCGCCACCAGCGTGCCGCGGCGCGTCGGGAACTCGACGCGCAGCCCTTTGACTTCCAGCAGCGGCGCGCTCATCGCAACTTGGGATTCAGCGCATCGCGCAGCCAGTCGCCGAGCAGGTTCACCGACAGCACCAGCACCACCAGGGCGACGCCGGGAAACACGGTGATCCACCACTCGCCGGAAAACAGGAAGTCGTTGCCGACCCGGATCAGCGTGCCGAGCGAGGGCTGCGTTGGCGGCACGCCGACGCCGAGAAATGAGAGGGTGGCCTCGGTGATGATGGCGGTGGCGATGTGAATCGTGCCGATCACCAGCACCGGGCCCAAGACGTTGGGCAGCACATGGTGCAGCAAGATGGCGAGCGGGTGCCGGCCGATGACTCGCGCCGCCTGCACGTACTCCTTGTTCTTCTCCACCAGCGTCGAGCCGCGCACGGTGCGCGCGTACTGCACCCAGCCGGAGACGCCGATCGCCAGCACCAGCACGTAAACCGCGAGCTGGTCGTGCAGCTCGCGCGGCAGCGCGATGCGCATCATGCCGTCGATCAGCAGCGCGATGAGGATCGCCGGAAAGGAAAGCTGGATGTCGGCCACGCGCATGATGAAGGCGTCGAGCCGGCCGCCAAGGTAGCCCGAGAGCAGCCCGAGCGACACGCCAAGCGTGGCCGAGAACAGCACCGCGGCGAGGCCGACGCCGAGCGAGATGCGTGCCCCGTACATGATGGTCGAGAGCACGTCGCGTCCCTGGTCGTCGGTGCCGAGCAGGTATTTCGCGCTCCCCTTCGCGGTCCAGGACGGCGGAGTGAACCCGTCGGACAGGTTGAGCGTCGCGCTGTCGAACGGGCTATGCGGCGCGACCCAGGGCGCGAACACCGCGCTGCCGACGCAGACCAGCGTCAGGAACGCGGCGAGGATGGTGACCGGCGAGCGGCGGAAGCTCCACGCCAGGTCGTGCTCCCAGGCGCGCCGCAGCCAGCCGGCAACCGCGGCCATCGCCCGGGGTCCGGCCGCCGGTCAGTCCACGCGCGCGAAGCGCGATTCCGGGCGGTCGTCCGCCTTGTGCACCGTGCTGACGTTTCGCTTCATCGCCCAGGGGCGCAACTGGTGGTGCAGTGGCACGTAGTAGTAGTTGTCGCGCGTCGCCACCAGCGCCTCGCGCAGGATGGCGTCGCGCTTCTTCGTGTCGGTCTCGATCTTCAGCGCGTCGATCAGGGCATCGAGCTTCGCGTCGCTGATGCGGCCGAGGTTGAAGCTGCCGTCCGCGCCGGTGGTCTTGGTGCGCATGAGCGATTGCAGCGTGTACAGGCCGTCGAAGGTCGCCACCCCCCAGCCAAGCATGTAGGCGTCATGGTCGAACTTCTGGATTTTCTGGATGAAGGTGGCCATCGGCTGGGCGTTCAGCTTCGCCTTCAGGCCGATCCTCGCCCACATGCCGACCAGCGCCTGGCAGATCTCCTCGTCGTTGACGTAGCGGTTGTTCGGGCAATCGAGGCCGAAATCGAAGCCGTTCGGGTAACCCGCCTCGGCGAGCAGCTTCTTCGCGCCATTGATGTCCGCCGGCGCCACCTTATCGATGTCCGGGGTGTGGCCATGCACGCCGGGGGCGATCATGATCGCCGCCGGGATGGACAGGCCGCGCATGGTGACGCGCTTGATCGCCTCGCGGTCCACGGCGACGTTCAGCGCCTTCCTGACGCGGATGTCCTTGAAAGGGTTCTTGCCCTTGACGCTGGAGTACTTCAGCTCGGGGCTGTGCTGGTCCATGCCAATGAAGATGGTGCGCACCTCGTGGCCGTCGAGCACCTTGAGCTTGGGATCGTTTCGCAGGCGCTGCACGTCCTGCGTCGGCAGGTCGGTGACGATGTCCACGTCACCGGAGAGCAGCGCCGCGATGCGCGTGGCGTCCGCCTTGATCGGCGTGTAAATCACCTCGGTGACGTTGCCGTCGAGCTTGCCCCACCAATTGGGGTTCACCTGCATCAACAGGCGCTTGTCAGGCTCCCACAGCTTGACCAGGTAAGGGCCGGTGCCGCTGGCGTTGCGCGAGGCGTAGCTCTCTTCCTTTGCCACGTAGTCCTGCACGTTCTCCGACTTGTGCTTCGCGGACCAGCTCTTGCTCATGATGCGGAAGTCGATGAGGTTCCGCAGCAGGATCGGGCTGGGCCCCGAGAGGATCAGGTCCACCGTGTGGTCGTCGATTCTCTTCACCTCCTGCACGCCGGCGACGTAGACCTGCGTGGTGCTCTGCGGCTGCAGGATGCGGTGGTAAGAGAACACCACGTCGTCGGCGGTGAACGGCGTGCCATCGTGGAACTTCACGTTCTTGCGCAGGTTGAAGCGCAGGTGGGTCGGCGAAAGCTGCTGCCAGCTCGTCGCGAGGCATGGCTCCACCTGGAAGTCCTTGTTGTAGCGCACCAGGCCCTCGTAGGTGTGCTGCAGGATGCCGAGCGTGGTGGCGTGGTTCTGCGAATGCGGATCGAGCGTCAGGATATCGTTCTGCGCGCCCCACTTCAGCGTCGCAGCCTGGGTTGTCGCGCAGCCAGCGATGAGCGCCGCGGCCAGCAGGTGTCTGAGTTTCATTGTTTCTGTCTCCCGTTATTTGATCGGCAGGGATGCCTCGACCAGCGCGGCCAGGTAGCCGGCGCCGAGCGGGATCACCTCGTCGTTGAAGTCGTAGCTCGGATTGTGCAGGTAGCAGCCGCCCTGGGCCCCGCCCTGGCCGAGAAACACGTAGGCGCCGGGCTTCGCCTGCAGCATGTAGGAAAAATCCTCCCCGCCCATGGTGGGCTCGCCGTCTGTGACCACGTTGCCCTTGCCGAACACCTTTTCGCCCACCTGCGCCGCGAACACGGCCTCTTTCTCCGTATTCACGGTCGCCGGGTAGCCGCGGCGGTACTCCACTTCGGCGCTTGTGCCCAGGCCCTGCGCCACCGAGGCCGCTATCTCCTTGATCCGCTTCTCGGCCAGCTCGCGCATCTCGGTGCTGAAGGTGCGCACCGTGCCCACCAGCTCCACGTGGCCCGGGATGATGTTGAAGGCGCCGACCTGGCTGGTCTGCATCGAGCAGACCGAAACCACGAGGGCGTCGATCGGGTTGGCGTTGCGGCTGGCGATGCTCTGCAGCGCGGTGATGATGTGCGCGGTGGCCACCACCGGGTCGGCCGCCAGGTGCGGCAGCGCGGCGTGGCCGCCCCGGCCGCTCACCTTGATCTTGATCTCGTCGGTCGCCGCCATCATCGGCCCGGGGCGCACCGCGATCTTGCCGACGGGCAGCCCCGGCCAGTTGTGCAGGGCGTACACCGCGTCCATCGGGAACCTCGTGAACAGGCCTTCCTCCACCATCACGCGACCGCCGCCGCCGCCTTCCTCCGCCGGCTGGAAGATGAGGTTCACGGTGCCGTCGAAGTTGCGCGACTGCGCGAGGTAGCGCGCTGCGCCGAGCAGCATGGTGGTATGGCCGTCGTGGCCGCAGGCGTGCATGCGCCCGGCGACTCTCGACTTGTGCGGCACTGCGCCCGTCTCCTGCATCGGCAGGCAGTCCATGTCGGCGCGCAGGCCGATGGCACGGCCGGAGTCCTTCTTGCCCTTGATCACGCCGACCACGCCGGTTTTGGCGAGGCCGCGGTGCACGTCGACGCCCCATTCCGCGAGTTTGTCGGCCACCAGCTGCGAGGTGCGCTTCTCCTCGAAGCCCAGTTCGGGGTTGGCGTGGATGTCGCGCCGGATGTGCACCAGCTCGGCGTGGAACAGCCGCAGCATCTCGAGAGGGTCGTTTTTCATGGTTTCCTCAGTGCGCCATGGCCGCGCGCTCGATCCTCAGGCGGGGATCGACCGCGTAGTACAGCAGGTCCACGGCTAGATTGATGACGACGAAGAATAGCGCGATCAGGCACAGATAGGCGGCCATCACCGGCACGTCGGCGACGCCCACCGCCTGGATGAACAGCAGGCCCATGCCGGGCCACTGGAATACGGTCTCGGTGATGATGGCGAAGGCGATCACGGCGCCCACCTGCAGGCCGGTGATGGTGATCACCGGCACCAGGGTGTTCTTGAGGGCATGGCCGAAATGCACCGCGCGGTCGGTGAGGCCGCGCGCGCGCGCGAACTTGATGTAGTCCGTGCGCAGGACTTCCAGCATCTCCGCGCGCACCAGGCGCTGGATCAACGTCATCTGGAACAGGCCCAGCGTGATCGAGGGCAGGATCAGCGACTTGATGCCGCTCCAGGTCAGCAGGCCGGTGCTCCACCAGCCCAGCGCCACCGTTTCGCCGCGGCCGAACGAGGGCAGCCAACCGAGTTGCACCGCGAACACCAGAATGAGCAGAATGCCGATGAGGAAAGTCGGCAGCGACACGCCGATGAGCGATACCGCCAGCATTGCCTGCGTCAGCCAGGAATCGCGCCGCAGCGCGGTGTACACGCCCATGCCGACCCCGGCCACCAGCGCGAGCGCGGCGGCGACGAAAGACAGTTCGAGCGTCGCCGGCAGACGCTCGACGAACAACTTCGAGACGGGCTGCACCTGGCGCAGGGACAGGCCGAAGTCGCCTTGCACTGCGCGGCCGACGAACTTCGCGTACTGCACGTAGAACGGCTGGTCGAGGCCGAGCAGCCGCGTCACGCGCTCGCGATCCTCGGGCGTGGCGTCCTGGCCGAGCATGAACAGCACCGGGTCGCCGACGAAGCGAAACAGCGAGAACGCGATCAGTCCGACCGTCAGCATGACGAGGACCGCTTGCCCCAGACGGCGCAGGATGAAGGCGAGCATGCGCGGCAATCATACAATGCGGCATGCCCGCTTTCGCTGCCTCCCTCGTCGCCTGGCAGCGCCGCCACGGCCGCCACGGCCTGCCCTGGCAGGGCACGCGGGACCCCTACCGCATCTGGCTCGCAGAGGTGATGCTGCAGCAGACCCAGGTAGAGACGGTAATACCCTACTACGAGAGGTTCCTCGCGCGCTTTCCCGAGGTCCGGGTGCTGGCGGAGGCGTCGCTCGACGACGTGTTGCGCCTCTGGAGCGGCCTGGGGTACTACGCGCGCGGCCGCAACCTGCACGCGGCGGCGCGCATGCTGACGGCGCGCGGTGGTTTTCCGCGCGATGCGGCAGGGCTGGAAACCCTGCCCGGCGTAGGGCGATCGACCGCGGCCGCG
>DASTTC010000399.1:0-2381 GCA_035760345.1 Burkholderiales bacterium
GCGAGGAACAGGTCCTTGGGCAGGTTCTTGCCGATGAACACCAGGATCGAGGATTTCTTCTCGCCCTTCGCCCAGGGCTTGCCCATGTCGCCGCCCATCATCATGTGCACGCCCTGGAACACGACGCGGTTGGGCTTGCCCTTCATCCACAGCACGCCCTTGTAGCGCAGCAGATCGGGCCCGTACACCTGGATCATGCCGGAGAGGAACTGCTCCAGCTTGTCGCCGTCGAAGGGCTTATCCGACTTGAACACGAAGGAGGCCACCTCGTCGTGGTGCTCGTGGTGCGTGTCGACGAGGAACTCGGGGTCGAGCTCGAGGATCGCGTTCAGGTTGAAGCCGCGGATGTCGAGGATCTCCGCGATCGGCGCCTCGCCGAAGTGCACGTGCTTCACCGGCGCGCGCGGATTCATGCGCTTGATGCGCTCGGCGAGCTGCTTCACGTCCTCCTCGGACACGAGGTCGGTCTTGGAGAGCAGGATGCGGTCGGCGAAGCCCACCTGCTCCTGCGCCTCGTGGAACTCATCCAGCTGCTTGGGGGCGTGCTTGGCGTCCACCACCGTGAGGATGGAGTCGAGCAGGTAGTAGTTCCCGATGTCCTCGTCGGTGAAGAAGGTCTGCGCCACCGGTCCGGGATCGGCCATGCCGGTGGTCTCGATCACCACGCGGTCGAACTTCAGCGCGCCGCTCGAGCGCTTGTCCTTCAGCTCGCCGAGGATCCTGATCAGGTCGCCGCGCACCGTGCAGCAGATGCAGCCGTTGTTCATCTCGACGATCTGCTCGTCCGACTTCTCGATGATGTCGCTGTCGACCCCGACCTCGCCGAACTCGTTCTCGATCACGGCGATCCTGTGGCCGTGGTCTTCCTTGAGGATGCGGTTCAGAAGCGTCGTCTTCCCCGCGCCGAGAAACCCGGTGAGGATCGTCACCGGCACCATCTGGTCTTGTTGCATGCGCCAAGTATAAATGGGGACAGTCCCCATTTTTCTCGTTTGCGGATGAGAAAAATAGGGACTGTCCCTATTTGTCCTGCTCTTGGCTGCTAGCCGCCGATGCCGCCGATGCCGCCGACCACTCCACCCACCAGGCCGGTGAGCAACCCAAGCAGATCGTTGAGAAGTCCGACGACGTCGGCTGCCGTCCCGAGAAGCGCCACGATTTCACACACCAGCGCGCCGAGCGGCCCGGCTGAATCGTCCGAGATATCCAGCGTGATCGGGCTCAGGTTCACCACGAAACCCAGGAGATTGATCGCGTTGCCGCCGATGTCGAGGTTGAGGATCTGGCATGACGCGGCCTGCGCCAGAACCAATCGACCGCTCGTTGCTTTTGTAAAGCTCGCCGGCATCAGTCGCGGCTCCGCCGCAGGCGGTGTGGCGAAGCCGGCGGTTCTGACGCCGCGGTTCACCGGCAACACAACAGTCTGCAGCCCAGTCTGCATCACTTGACCGACGGCGTCGGTCACTGTGCCGCGTGCGACTCCGACCGCCACGATGCCGCCGTCGCCCGTCCTTGCAAAGCGATTGATCGTCACCGTGCCGCTGAACGTCCCCGCGCCCACTACCGTGCCGGCAAGTGGAAGGGTCAGGGCTCCCGGCGCCGGTGGTTTCTTTGCCATCGCGTTCTGGAACGGCACGACGAGCGACAGCGCCAGCAGCAGGCCCACGACTTTGAATAGCGTGCGGTTCATGAATTGGTCCTCTACGGTTGACGACGAATCCCTTCGGGGCCCGCGAGAACGATCGACGGTGGAGCGCATGCGGGGTATGCGGCGCGCAACAACTATCACGGGCGGCGGGAGGGATACATCCGCCGTTCGGACTACGCGCCAACCCTGCTCAGGGCCGGATTACGAGCAGCCCCTTCAAATACTGCCCTTCGGGAAACTCGAGCGCCACCGGGTGGTCGGCCGCCGCGCCAAAGCGGTCGATGATCTTCGCGTCGGTGCCCGCATCCAGTGCGGCGCCGGCGACGATCGACTGGAACAGCTCCGCCGACACCCCGCCCGAACAGGAGAACGTGGCGAGCAGGCCGCCGGGCGCGAGGAGCTTGAGCGCCCACAAGTTGATGTCCTTGTACGCGCGGGCGGCCTTGTGCACCTGTGCCGCCGTCGGTGCGAACTTCGGCGGATCGAGGATCACGAGATCGAATTTCGCGTTGCGGTCGCGAAGCAGCCGCAACTGGGCAAACACATCCGCTTGCACGAACTCGACGCGGGAAGCATCCAGCGGATTGGCGGCGAGATTCTCCTTCGCCACCTCCAGCGCGGCCGGCGAGCTCTCCACGGCGGTGACGCGCTTGGCGCCGCCGGCAAGCGCGGCGATGGAGAAGCCACCGGTATAGGAAAAACCGTCCAGCACCTCGCGCCCCGCGGCCAGGGC
>DASTTC010000400.1:0-5978 GCA_035760345.1 Burkholderiales bacterium
GAGGGCAGGATGCCCATGTACTTGCAGATGATGCCGAGCATCACCTCGTCGGCGCCGCCGCCGATGGAGCCCAGGCGCCCGTCGCGGTAGGCGCGCGACACCGGGTTGTCCCAGGTGTAGCCCATGCCGCCCCAGTATTGCAGGCAGGCGTCGGACACTTCGCGGCGCAGCCGCCCGGATTTCAGCTTGGCCATCGAGGCAAGCTCGGTGACGTCCTCGCCGGCGACGTACTTCTCGCAGGCGCGGTAGGTCAGCGCGCGCAGCGCCTCGAGCTCGGTCTTCAGTTCGGCAAGCCGATAGTGCACGTACTGGAAATCGAGCACCGTCTGGCCGAACATCTTTCGCTCGCGCACGTAATCGATGGTGTCGCTGATGGTGCGCTCCATCCCCTGCACGCTGCTCGCCGCGGCCCACAGGCGCTCCTCCTGGAACTGCTGCATCTGGTAGGTGAAGCCCAGGCCCTCCTCGCCGATGCGGAAGCGCTGCGGCACGCGCACGTCGTCGAAATGGATGAGGCCGGTGTCGGAGGACATCATGCCGATCTTGCGGATCTTCTTCGCTTTCACCACGCCCTTCGCCTTCATCGGCAGGCAGATGAGGGTCTTGTTCTTGTGCGCCGCGCCTGCCGAGGTGTTGGCAAGGAGGCACATCCAGTCGGCCTGCAGGCTGTTGGTGATCCACATCTTCGCGCCGTTGATCACGTAGTCGCCGCCGTCTTTGCGGGCCGTGGTCTTGATCGAGGCCACGTCCGATCCCGCGCCCGGTTCCGAGACGCCGATGCAGGCGACGTACTCGCCGGCGATGGAGGGCGCGAGAAATTCCTTCCTCAGCTCGTCGGAGCCGAAGCGCGCGAGCGCCGGCGTCGCCATGTCGGTCTGCACGCCGATCGCCATCGGCACGCCGCCGCAGCGGATGTGGCCGAGCGTCTCGGCCATCACCATGGCGTAGCTCCAGTCGAGCGCCGCGCCGCCGTAGGCCTCGGGCTTGGTGAGGCCGAGCAGACCCAGCTTGCCCAGCTTCCCGAACACCTCGTGCGCCGGGAACTGCTCGGCCGCCTCCCACTCGTCCACGTGCGGATTGATCTCCGCCTCGATGAAGCGCTTCAAAGTGCGGCGGATCTCCTCGTGTTCCTGGGTGAATTTCATGGGCGCCCATCTGCTCCATTTTCTCGATGGCGTCAGTGTAAGCTAGGCAGTCGGCAGCCGAGGAGATACCCATGGATCTCAGGTCCAAGCGAGCGTGGCGCGTCGAGCTGGTCGCAGCCGCCGTACCGGCGGTAATCCTGGCAGGTGCGATGTCCGGTTGTGCCACGCACGACGGGCCCGCACTGAGCGGATATACCTGCTGCAACTTCCACTATGAAAAGCTGGGCGACGGTCGTCAGAATGCGATCCGGTACTGGATCAGCGACGCCAATTGGTCCTCGCTACCCAGGATCTCGGCCGGCACCCCGATCCGGACGAAGACCTACGCCGAGCATCACATCACGGTCGAAGTCGACGTGATCTATACGCAGAAGATGACGCTCGGCCTGGATTACGGGCGGAGTCAGGACATCGACGAGTGGGCCCGCAAGATGATCGTGCAGGACGATCCCAGGCTCAGGATCGCGGGCTGGCCCGAGCCGGTATGGCGCGCGGTCAGGGCCAGCAAGGTCGCGATCGGAATGACCAAGGAGCAGGTTATCGTTTCCCTGGGATATCCGCCGGCGCATGAGACGCCGTCCTTGTACGCCGACCAATGGAAGTACTGGTACGGGAAGCTCGACACGTTCCTGGTGGTATGGGATGCCGAGGGGCATGTCCGGGATGTGGTTGCCGAGCCGCAGATCCGGTCGGCCGTGATGCCGTAGGCACAACGCGGACCTCGAGGTCGAGTGGCCGGCGCGATGAGAATCCGCGGCCTGATCTTCGGTACCGCCGCGCTCGCCAACCTCGCCGGCGCGGCCGTCACGTTCCTGTGGCAGGGCATCATGTACCTGCAGAGCTCGGCCTGGCCGAGGCTGAGCCTCGCGACGGTGCTCCGGTCGCTGGACGGGCGATCCTGATTGCTGTTGCAGCGCGACTGGTCCGAGGCCTATGCGCGGCTCGACGCGATTCCCTTGTCGATTCGGTTGGCTCGACCAACTTCGATAACCGCTCATTCCGGCTGAACGACGAAGCAAACCTGAATATTTACGACGCCGAATTCGCGCGCCGCCAGATCGAGATCTTCGACGATGACCTCAGACACTCGCGGCGCATCAGCCTGCGGCAGTGGCAGCAGCGGCCGCTCGCCGAAAAGCTGTGGGAGCACGCAGCGGCCCTTCTCCGGGATCAGCTGTGAGCGATCGCAAGTGTTGGGTACTGCACATACATACCCAACCCTCTCCATAAAAATGGCGACGCTCGTTTCCCAACTTTTCCCCTGACGGCGCCCCACAATTCGGAGAACCCCATGCCACAGACACAACGCAAGCCGGTGCAATCGGAACGGCAACAAGATGCCATTGCTCTGCTGACGGAGGATCACCAGCAGGTGAAGAAAATGTTCCAGCAGTTCGACAAGCTCAAGGACGACGAGCAAAGCGAGAAGGAGGAGTTGGCGCAGAAGATCTGCGCAGCGCTGACAGCGCACGTCATTGTCGAGGAAGAGATTTTCTATCCGGCGGTCCGCGCGGCGATCGACGACGAGGACCTCATGGCTGAGGCGGACGTGGAGCATGCGTCGGCAAAGGACCTGATCGCGCAGATCGAGGCGGCCAGCGCCGACGACCACCACTACGACGCAAAGGTCAAGGTGCTCGGCGAGCAGATCGACCACCACATCAAGGAGGAGCGCGAAGAGATGTTCCCGAAAGCCAGGAAGGCAAAGATCGACTTGCGGGCGCTTGGCGAGCAGATCGAGAAGCGCAAGAAAGAACTCGAGCAATCGTGATACGCCGGAAATGAAGCGCGCAAAACCAATGGTCCCCCGAACGGGCGCTCAACGCCGGTCGGACGGCGACACGACCGTGCGCATATCGCAGAAACTCGTCCCGAAACTGCCGCACGAACGGGACGAGTCTGCGGCCACCGGAAAAACGCCGCCGGAGCCCGTCATTGCGAAGGCTGCCGACGACTTGAAGCAGGGACGCGAGGACACCGATCGAAGTCCGGAAACGAACCGTCTCGCACGCAGGCTTGCCGGGAGATTGGCCAGATCGCGCAGCGCAGTGCAGCCAGGGGCGGATAGATTTTCCTATCCGTGTATGTTGGGTAGAATCCCAACGAGGAGGAAGACCCCATGAGAATCAGAATCGCCGCGCTGGTATTGGCAGCATTCGCGGGCTTCGCCCCCCAGGCGTCGTTCGCGCAGGAGTACCCGAGCAAGCCCATTACGCTGATCGTGCCCTGGCCGGCCGGCGGCTCGACGGACATCACGATGCGCGCGATGGCCGAATCGGCGTCCAAGGTGCTCGGCCAGCCGGTCGTGGTCGACAACAGGGCCGGCGGCAGCGGCACGGTCGGCCCGGCGACCATGGCGGCCTCGGCGAAGCCCGACGGCTACACCATCGCGCAGATCCCGATCACGGTGTTCCGCCTGCCGCTGATGCAGAACACGCCGTGGGACGCGCTCAAGGACTTCACCTACATCGTGCACCTGACCGGCTACACTTTCGGCATCACCACCAAGGCCGATTCGCCGTTCAAGTCGATGCAGGACGTGATCGAGTTCGCGAAGAAGAACCCGGGCAAGGTGACCTACGCGACCCCGGGCGCCGGTACGTCGCTGCACATCGGCATGGAGCAGATCGCGGCGAAGGCAGGGGTGAAGTTTACCCAGGTGCCGTTCAAGGGCGGCGCCGAGACCAACGCCGCGGTGCTGGGCGGCCACACCATGCTGCAGGCGGATTCCACCGGCTGGAAGGGCCTGGTCGAGGCCGGGCAGCTGCGCCTGCTGACGATCTGGACCGCGGAGCGCTCGAAGAACTGGCCCAACGTGCCGACGCTGAAGGAACTGGGCTTCCCGTTCGTGTTCGACTCCCCGTTCGGCATCGCCGGCCCGCGCGGCATGGACCCGAAGGTGGTGGCGAAGCTGCATGACGCGTTCAAGAAGGCAGTCGAGGACCCGGCGGTGCAGGCCACGCTCGCCAAGTACGACATGGTGGCGAACTACAAGAACACCGAGGACTACCGCAAGTTCGTGCTGGAGAACATCGAGACCGAGCGCAAGGTGGTCGAGATGCTCGGCCTGAAGAAGAAGTAGGGCCGGGCAAGCGCGGCGTGAAGAACGCCGAACTCTGGGGCGGGGCCGCCTGGCTCGCCTTCAGCGTGTTCGTGGTTTTCGCCGGGCGCAACCACGGCATCGGCGCGGTAAGTGACCCGGGCTCGGGCTTCCTGCTGTTCTGGCTCGGGCTGCTGATGTGCGGTTTATCGGCCGCGCTGGTGGCGGCCGCGCTGCGCGCCGGCGGCCCGACGCCGGGCTCGCTATGGGCAGGTACGCGCTGGGGCAAGGTGATCGCCGTGATGGCCAGTCTGTGCGCCTTCGCCCTGCTCCTGAACACCCTGGGATTCCTGCTGGCCTCGATCCCGCTGCTGCTGGTGCTGCTGCGCGCGATCGACCCGGTGCCCTGGCGTATCGCGCTTCCGGTGGGCATCGGCGCGCCGCTCGCGGTCTGGTGGCTGCTGAAGAAACTGCTGCTGATCCAGCTGCCCGCGGGCGTGCTGGGCATCGGCTGAGGCGCGCCGGTGGACATCTTCGCGAGCGTGGCGCAGGGGCTGGGGGTCGCGCTCCTGCCGATCAACCTGCTGTACTGCTTCGTCGGCGTGTTCATCGGCACGCTGGTCGGGGTGCTGCCCGGCATCGGGCCGGTCACCGCGATGTCGCTGCTGCTGCCGGTGACGCTCTCGGGCACGCCCGAGGCTGGCATCATCATGATGGCGGGCATCTACTACGGCTCGATGTACGGCGGCTCGACCACCTCGATCCTGGTCAACATCCCGGGCGAGGCGACCTCGGTGGTCACCTGCCTGGACGGGCACCAGATGGCGCTCAAGGGGCGCGCCGGCCCCGCGCTTGGGATGGCCGCGATGGCCTCGTTCATCGCCGGGACGATCGCGGTGGTCGGGCTGATGCTGGTCGCGCCGAAGCTGGCGCGATTCGCCGTCGCCTTCGGCCCGGCCGAATACTTCAGCCTGATGGTGCTTGGCCTGGTGATCCTCACCTTCCTCACGCAGGGTTCGATGCTGAAGTCGCTGCTCATGGCCTGCGTCGGCACGGTGATCGGGCTGATCGGGCTCGATAGCATCAACGCGCAGGCGCGCCTGACCTTCGGCCGCATGGAGCTCTACGACGGCATCGGCCTGATCCCGGTGGTAATGGGGCTGTTCGGCGTCGCCGAGGTGCTGACGAACATCGAGCGGCCGATCCAGCGCAGCATCGTCGGCCAGAAGATCCGCAACCTGCTGCCGACCCGCGCCGACTGGAAGGCGAGCGCCGGCCCGATCGGGCGCGGCACGATTCTGGGCTTCTTCCTCGGCATCATTCCCGGCGGCGGCGCGGTGATCGCGTCGTTCGCCTCCTACGCGCTGGAGAAGCGCGTGTCGAAAACGCCGGAGCGCTTCGGCAAGGGCGCGATCGAGGGGGTCGCCGGGCCCGAAGCCGCCAACAACTCGGCGGCGGGGGGCGCGTTCATCCCGCTGCTGACGCTCGGCATCCCGCCCAACGTGGTGATGGCGCTGCTGCTGGGCGCCTTCATCATCCACGGCCTGCAGCCCGGGCCGCTGCTGATGACGCAGAACCCGGGCCTGTTCTGGGGCGTCATCGCCAGCATGTACATCGGCAACGCGATGTTGCTGGTGCTCAACCTGCCCCTCATCGGCATCTGGGTGCAGCTGCTGCGCCTGCCCTACAACGTGCTGTTCCCGCTGATCCTGCTGTTCAGCATCATCGGCGTCTACGCCAGCGGCAACAACGTGTTCGACGTCGCGGTGATGATGGCCTTCGGCGTGCTGGGC
>DASTTC010000401.1:0-3761 GCA_035760345.1 Burkholderiales bacterium
GCGGTCGAATTCCCCTTCCTGCAGCACGCGCAGCAGCTTCGCTTGCGCTTCGAGCGGCAGCTCGCCGACCTCGTCTAGGAACAGGCTGCCGCCGTCGGCCAGCTCGAAGCGGCCGCGGCGCTGCTGCAGCGCGCCGGTGAACGCGCCCTTCTCGTGGCCGAACAACTCGCTTTCGACGAGCTCGCGCGGCAGCGCGGCGCAGTTCACTGTCACCAGCGCGCGCTCCCTGCGCCGGCTCGCCGCGTGGATCGCGCGCGCCACGAGCTCCTTGCCGGTCCCGGTCTCGCCCTGGATCAGCACCGTACTGTCGGTCGGCGCCACCTGCGAGATCTGCTCGCGCAGGCGCCGCACCGCGGCCGAGTCGCCGATCATGTCGTGGCGCAGCTCGTCGACCATCCGCCGGATGGTCGCGCGCGAGCGGCCGTGCGCCTCGATCTCGCGGCGCAGCGCGATGTGCGTGCCCACGCGCGCGAGCAGCTCCTCGGTTTCGAACGGCTTGGTGACGTAGTCGACCGCCCCGCTGCCGAAAGCACGGACCTTCTCGAAGGTCTCGGTGCGCGCCGTGAGAAAGACGACGGGTATCGCGCGCGTCGCCTCGCTCGCCTTCAGCCGCCGGCAGGTTTCGTAGCCGTCGATGCCGCCCATCACCACGTCCAGCAGGATCAGGTCCGGCGCGTGCTTCGCCGCCGCGGCCAGCGCCGCCTCGCCGCTCGCCGCCGAGACCGTCCGGTAGCCCGCCGCGCCCAGCTCCTGCTCGAGCAGGTCGACGTTCAGCGGCTCGTCGTCGACGATCAGGACGGTCGCGCGCTCAGCTGCCAAGATGCCTCGCGAGCTTCTGGTACAGCAGCGTCTCGTCGATCGGCTTGGTGAGGAAATCGTCGCAGCCGCTCGCCCGCGCCCGCTCCTCGTCGCCGCGCATGGCGTGCGCCGAGAGCACGATCACCGGAATGCGCGCAAAGCGCTCGTCCGACTTCAGCCGGCGCGTCGCCTCCCAGCCGTCCATGCGCGGCAGCGACAGATCCATCAGGATGAGGTCGGGCATCGCCTCGGCTGCGCGCTCGAGGGCGCTGACGCCGTCTTCGGCGAGCACCAGGCGGTAGTCGTCTTCCAGCAACTGCACCAGCAGGTCGCGATTGAGGTCTACGTCTTCCACGATGAGCACCGTCTTCATGCGCCGTACCTGACCGGCAGCGTCAACGTGAACGTCGAACCGCTGCCCGGCGCGCTCTGCGCCCGAATGTCTCCGCCCATCAGTCGGGCGAGCCGCCGGGCGATGGTGAGGCCCAGCCCGGTGCCGCCATGAACGCGCGTGCTGCTCGCATCCGCCTGCTCGAACTCCTCGAAGATCAGCTCGAGCTTGTCCGCGGCAATGCCGATGCCCGTGTCGGCGACCGCGATGGCGACCGCGCCGTTCGCCGCGCGGGCCTCGAGTCGGATGCTGCCGTGCGCGGTGAACTTGGCGGCGTTGCTCAGCAGATTGATGACGATTTGCCGCAGTTTCTCCTCGTCGACGTACATCGGCGGCAGCGCGCCGTCGAATTCGCTCAACAGCGATACCGCGTCGGCCTTCACCAGCGGCTCGACCGTGTGCACACACTGCTCCAGCACCGACGCCAGCTGGACTTCGCCGGCGCTGACCTCGACCCGGCCGGCTTCGACTTTCGACAGATCGAGGATCGCATTTATCAGCGCGAGCAGGTTCTGGCCGCTGGTGAGGATCTTCTGCAAGTTCTCGTACTGCTTCGGCTCGAGCTGCTCCTGCGAGCGGCGCATGACGATGCGCGTGAAGCCGATGATCGCGTTGAGCGGCGTGCGCAGCTCGTGCGACATGTTGGCGAGGAACTCCGACTTGTGGCGGTTGGCGATCTCGAGCTGGCGACTCTTCTCATGGATCTCTCGGAACAGCCGCGCATTCTGCACGGCGATCACGGCTTGATCGGCGAAGGTCTTCAGCAGCGCGATCTCCTTCTCGGAGAACGAGCTGACGTGATCGCGGCCGACGAAGATGGCGCCCATGCCGCGCCCTTCCCAGAGCATCGGGGCGAAGATCACGGACTTGATGCCGATCGCCTTGCAGCCCTGCCGGGTCCTCGCGGGCACGCCTTCGCCGTGCTCCGCGTCGGGATAATGCACCACGCGCCGTTCGACGATGCAGAGCCCGGATCCGGACTCGGACGTGGCCGGCAGCGGAAAGATGCGCTCGAATTCCTCGCGGTGAGCGCCGTGGTAGGCGCCGATGTGCAGCGCGCCGTCCTCGCCCACCAGGTTAAGGCCCACGATCCGGCCCGCGAACAGGCGCTCGCAACTCTCGAGGATCTTGTCGAAGACCGGCGCGGTGTCCGCGATCGAACTGCTGATAGCGCGCAGCACCTCCCCCGAGGCCTTCTGCTGCTCGAGCGACTCCTTCGTCTCGTTGAGCAGCCTGACGTTTTCGATCGCGATGACCGCTTGGTCGGCGAAGGTCTTCAGTGCCGCGAGCTGCTTTTCGGAGAGCGGCCCAGCCGCGAGGCGCACGACGCTGAGAGCGCCGATCGCGGCCCCGCCCCGCATCATGGGCATGATCGTGATCGCCCGGTAGCCGCTCGCCAGGAAGTTGCGGCTGCCGGCCGCCCACTCTACGGGCGCGTTCTCGACGTCGGGCACGTCCACGACCCGACAATCGAGGATCGAAACGCCGTGCATGTAGTCGCGCGCCATGGGGAAAGGGAACCTGTTGCGCCAGGCTTGCGCGCGCCCGGGATCCGACTCGGCGACGGCGGCAGCCCGGATCATGTCCCCGTCCGGAAGTGCAACGCTGATCGCGGCGCCGGAAAACAGCTTCAGCCCGCCTTGCACGATGGCCTCGAACACCGGCTGCGTGTCGGTCGGCGAGTTGCTGATCACGCTCAGGATCTCGGCCGTCGCCGTTTGCCGCTCGAGCGCTTCCTTCGTCTCGTTGAAAAGTCTCACGTTCTCGATCGCGATGACCGCCTGGTCGGCGAAGGTCTCGACCAGGGCGATCTGCCGGTCGCTGAACGGCCTGACCTCGGCCCGCCAGAGCGTGATGACGCCGAACAACACGCCTTCGCGCAGCATCGGCACGGAAAGCGCGGTACGGACGTTCTCGCGGCGGTGCGCGTCGGAGGGAGCGTACTCCGGGTCATTGAGCAGATCCGCCGTGTGGATCGTCCGGCGCTCCAGCGCGCAGCGCCGCGTTGTGGTCTCCCGGCTCGGCCGCGCGCGCATGCCTTGCAGGACCTGCGCAAACTCCGCCGAAGCGCTCCGGTGCGCGACGTTGCGCAGGTACTCGCCGTCGTAGAGGAACAGCCCCGCGAAGCTCGCCTCGCACAGCCGCGAGGCGTTGGTGAGGATCGCCTGGAATACCGGCTCGACCCCGGTCGGCGAGCTGAGCGTCGCCTTCAGGATCTCCGAGGTCGCTTGCTGCTGCTTGAGCGTCGACTCGAGAATCGCCCTTTGCTCGGCGAGCTCGCGCTCGTGCTCCCCGATGGCCGCCGCATGACGCTTCTCGAGCTGCCGCAGGCGCCGCAGCACCCCGGCGGTGCTGCCGGAGCGCGACGGGTTGCGCTTGCTCTTGCGACGGGTCTTCACCGACCCTCCGGATCGACTGGCCGTCCCAGAATACGCTTCAATGGCCGCATGCCGGTAAACCCCGTCGCAGCGCTAGAACGGGTAAGGCGTCGCCTTGTCCTGGATCGTCACCCATTGCCACTGGGTGAACTCCTCCCAGTTCGCCACCCCGCCGTGGCGCCCGCCGTTGCCCG
>DASTTC010000402.1:0-2392 GCA_035760345.1 Burkholderiales bacterium
CGAGCCCGGGCGCGAGCAGCAGCGCCAGCACGACGAGCATGCAGCGGCGCATCCCTACTCCGCCTTCGCGGGCACCAGCACCTCGCGATTGCCGTTGGACTGCATCGCCGACACCATCCCCGCGCGCTCCATGTCCTCGATCAGGCGCGCCGCCCGGTTGTAGCCGATGCGCAGGTGGCGCTGCACCAGGGAAATCGAGGGCCGGCGCGTGCGCAGCACGATTTCCACCGCCTGGTCGTAGAGCGCGTCCTTTTCGCCGCCTTCGCCGCCCATGCCGTTGCCGGCGAGGTCCTCACCCAGGCCGGGATCGAGGACGTCTTCCAGGTACTCGGGCGAGGCGAGCGATTTCAGGTGGTCCACCACCTTGTGCACTTCATGGTCGCCGACGAAGGCGCCGTGCACGCGCTGCGCGAGGCCGGTGCCCGCGGGCTGGTACAACATGTCGCCCGCGCCGAGCAGCGCCTCGGCCCCCTGCTGGTCGAGGATGGTGCGCGAATCGACGCGGCTCGCCACCTGGAACGCGATGCGCGTGGGAATGTTCGCCTTGATGAGGCCGGTGATGACGTCCACCGAGGGCCGCTGCGTGGCGACGATCAGGTGGATGCCCGAGGCGCGCGCTTTCTGCGCGAGGCGCGCCACCAGTTCCTCCACCTTCTTGCCCACCACCATCATCAGGTCGGCGAGCTCGTCGATCACCACGACGATGTAGGGCAGCGGCGCGAGCGGCTGGGGCTCGCCGGTGTCGAGGCTGGCCGGATCCTCGAGCGGTTTGCCGGCCTTCTCCGCGTCGGCGACCTTGTGGTTGAAGCCCGAGAGGTTGCGCACCCCGACCCAGGACATCAGCTTGTAGCGGCGCTCCATCTCCGCCACGCACCACATGAGCGCGTTGGCCGCCTGCTTCATGTCGGTGACCACCGGCGCGAGCAGGTGCGGGATGTCCTGGTACACCGAGAGTTCCAGCATCTTCGGGTCGATCAGGATCATGCGCACGTGCCGCGGCTCGGCCTTGTACAGCAGCGACAGGATCATGGCGTTGAGGGCCACCGATTTTCCCGAGCCGGTGGTGCCCGCCACCAGCAGGTGCGGCATGCGTTGCAGGTCGGCGACCATCGGGTTGCCGGCGATGTCCTTGCCCAGCGCGAGCGCGAGCGGCGAATGCATCTGGGCGTACACCTCGGAACCCAGGATCTCCGACAGGCGCACGGTCTGGCGGTGCGGGTTCGGGATCTCCAGCCCCATGCAGGACTTGCCCGGGATGGTTTCCACCACGCGGATCGACACTACCGACAGCGCCCGCGCCAGGTCCTTCACCAGGTTGACGATCTGGCTGCCCTTCACGCCCACCGCGGGCTCGACCTCGTAGCGCGTGATCACCGGGCCGGGATACGCGGCGAGCACCTTGACCGAGACGCCGAAGTCCGAGAGCTTCTTCTCGATCAGGCGCGAGGTGAATTCCACGGTCTCGGCGGACAGCGTCTCGCCATCGTGCGCGGCGTCGTCCAGCAGTTTCAGCGGCGGCAGCGGTGTATCGGGCAGGTTCTCGAACAGCGGCGCCTGCTTTTCCTTTTGCACGCGCTCGGACTTGCGGATCTCCGGCGGCGATGGCGCGATCACCAGCGGCGGATGCTGGTCCTCGCGCATGCGCTCGGCCGCCACCAGGTGGTCGCGCTCCTCGCGCGCCGCCTCGCCCACCCTGCGGTCGGCGCGGCTCTCCCAGGTGCGCCGCACGTAGCCCGCCGCGCCTTCGAGCAGCGCGCCGGTGAGCTCGGCCACCGCGATCCAGGACACGCCCGTGAACAGGCTCCAGCCGACCGCCGCCAGCGTGAGCAGCACCAGGGTGGCGCCGGTGAAGCCGAGAGTGCCCGCGGCGAAGCCGCCGAGCGCCGCGCCGATCATCCCGCCCGGGGCCAGCGGCAGCTCGGCAGCAAGCGAATGCAGGCGCAGTGCTTCCACCGCGGCGCTCGAGACGAGCAGCAGCGCGAACCCGCCCAGCGCGATGGCGAGCGGCCGCCGGTCGATGAGCGCGGAGTGCTCCAGGGTGCGGTAGCCCCACGCTACGCCCACCAGGCACAGCGCGACCCACCAATACGCCGACAGGCCGAACAGGTACAGCAGCACGTCCGCGATCCACGCGCCCGCACGCCCCCCGGCATTGTGCGCCGGCCCCGACGCCGCGCTGTGCGACCAGCCCGGGTCGCCCCGGTCGAACGTGAGGAAGATGAGGAGCAGGTAGCCGGCGACGGCCGCCAATACCAGCCATCGGGCTTCGCGCAGCAGGTTGGCGAGCTTAGCCGGAAGGGGCGCTGCTGTGGTTTTCTGCGCGGCTGCCATCGCGTCCCATGGGGTCCGCGCATTCTACCGCAGGGGCGTGCGGCCTACTCCGGCAGCAGGA